>JALYXS010000371.1 GCA_030946965.1 Acidobacteriota bacterium | reverse complement strand
GGCCGGCGCCCCGCCGAGATCGGGAATCTTCAACTTAACATTTGCCGAGCGCAGCTGAGCAGGAGCTCCAGGTCGCCATAGGCCCGTTCAATGTCTCGAACCCGTGAGGAGAGCGTGATCCAACTTCGCATTTGTCGGAGAGCGCGCGTTACTCCAACGGGATTTCTCCGGCTTCAGAAGCGGCAACCGTCTTCAGATCGTTCCAATCGAATTTGTCCGTGCGCGCCCCTAGCTGATGCGCGCGCGCATAGTCGTTGCGGGCGGTCTGAATCCGGTCGATCCACTCGCCAAAGGGTAATAGCAGTTCGCGGTATACCAAATAGCTCATGCCGGTGGTGCGGTCCGGCAGGTGATCCTTGACGTCGTCCAGTTCGTGCAGATACCTGCGGCCGTTCCGTTCAAGTACGCGAGGATACCAAGTTTCTTCCCATGTGGCGGTGGCATCCCGCAAGGAGCGGTTGCGGTTTAGCTCGATCGTCCGGGCAACTTCGAGAGCTTGGTCGACTGCGGCGATCGCTTGTTTCGGCCGATCTTTTTCAGCCTCGCTCGAAGCCGTTTTTAGTAGTTCGTCCATCGCTCCAATCGAACGAAGCATATCCAGATTTTGACGGTACAAATTGGCGATTGATAGGTAGACCGACAAGTTGTAGCGATTCAGGCTTGCGCGCCGGAGGTTCTCCAGAAGTAGGCCCATAAGCTCATCGTTATTCACGCGGGAAGCTTCCGCTGTTTGCAGCCGCTTCGAATTGGCCTGACCCCAGTCCGAGCGATAGCTCAGGTTTGCAGCGGGCGCGGGGGGCAGCGGAATAGTTTGATCGCGGGCCGGGCGGCGTTTATCGTAGATGCCATTGGAATTGCCCCAGATTCCTTTGCGGGCGGTAGACTCCATTGGATCCCAACTATCGCTCCAGACTTGGGCCTGCGTGCTCATTAATTGATACAGCCGGTCCATGCCAGCGACGTTCGGACCATAAAAGAGCGGATAGAACGTGCTCACGGATTCGCGCGGATCGGGCGAACCCGGATGCCAGCCCGCCGACGCAGCCGCCGCATAGCCAAGCCAGAAAGTTTCCGGGTGGAGACCCATATCCGCCCATCCCGCGTTCAACATGCCCATCAAATCGGCGTCTCTTCGAGCTGAATCGAACGCGATTTTCCGAAACGTTTCGTTCACGCGCTCGGAAGCGGGACGGCCGGAATGCAGCCGTTCGGAAGCGGGCGAGGCGAAGTATTCGGGGAAAAATTTCTCCTCGCCTTCAGTCGCCGTATAGATCATTTCCTTAATGCCCAGCTTCTTGAAGACGGGGTCGAATTGCGGTCCATAAACCTCTCCGTTGACGATGTGGGATGGCAACGATGCCAGATCGTCCGGCTTCATCGGATATTCCCCCCAGAAGATTACGGTGCGTCCCCGGCTATGCAGATAATCGGACGTCTTGGTAACGAATTCGGCCAACACTTTTCCCACGCTGCCCAGTTCCTTGGCGCGCGCGCCTTCCTGGCACTGGGAATTGTTGGCCATGCCCACGTAGTAGGGTTCGTCGGTCGATAGATAGAAGTATTTCACGCCTTTGTTGGCGTCTATTAAATCCTGAAACATCCCGAATAGCAGCTTGTATGAGTCTGGATTGGTGGCGCAGAGCTCGTAGTTGCTGTCTGGATATTCGCGCAGTCTGGCGTACTCGGGGTGCTTCAGAATGAAAGCGATGTGGCCGGGACCATCCAGATAGGGAATGAGCTGTACGTGGTACCTGAGCGCGTAATCGGTGAGGTCCTGAAATTCGGCGGGCGACAGCGCCTGCGGCTCGACAACGGCGTGGGCGCTCTTGAAGTCGAAATGGCCCTCGAGCTTGAGCGCGAAACCGTTGATCTTGAAAAATGCCGCCTGCCGGATAGCTTTTTTCAAGGCTTCCGGTCGATCGAGATGATGAGCATCGTCCCAGTAGATTTGTCGAAGCTGTAGATCGGGCCAGTCCTCAATATGGCCTTCCGGTAGCCACAGAGAACCATTGCGCGGGCGCAAGAGTTGCACCAGAGTCTCAGCCCCATAAAACAGACCTGGGGGCGCGTTTGCGGCCACCGTGATCCTGCCGGGGGCCAAGTCGATCTTGTATGCTTGCGCCGCGAGCGCTTCTTTATCCTTGTCTTGCGCGGCTCCAATTTTTACCGAGCCTGCCGCCATCTCGAAACGGAGCGCGCCCGCGCCGGATCGCTTGGCCCCAAGCCGCAATTGAAAACGTGTATCCAGATCTTCCTGGAATGCCGCAATCGCGGGATGGCCGGCCTTAACTCCCGGCCCCGTCTCAATCCGCCAATCCGTTCCGAACGGGAAATCACGGGAACCAAGGATCGCCTTTTGCGGCTCGGGGAGAACGGTATATCCACGTTGATATAGCGGGGAGACTATGGCGGCGGAAGCCAGCCAAGCGCAAGCCCACAACGTCCAGGTGAGTTTCGCAAAACTCAGTGCCATGGGTTGAGTAAAGGAATCTTCATTCTCTCGAAGTCGCCAGTATTGCGGGTAACCAGTGTCAACGAATGGGTCTCCGCGGTTGCGGCGAAAAAAGCGTCCATTGAGCCGAGCGGCGTGCCCGTTTTCCGCGAACGGGCGGAAAGAATTCCCCAAGCGCCGGCGATTCGCCGGTCAATGGCAAGGACGCGTCCTTCAAACCGGACCGGCAACTCTTCTTCGAGCCACGAAATCAAGCGATCGTGGCGGCGTCCGTCCGGCATCAGGTCGATGCCGAACCGGATTTCCGCCAACGACGCCACGCTGATAAACACGCGATCCTCATCGGCTTTGGCGAGCCAGTTTACGACGTTCGGATCGGGATAGGGTTTCACCCATTCCGAGATAATGTTCGTATCGAGAAGGAATTTCAAAGTTCGATGGCGCGGGGAGAGTCCTTGCCGTTCCGCTTTACCTTCAAACCGGATTCCCGAAGCGGGGAAGCCGCAAAAAATTCGGCGAGGTTGCCCTTCCGTTTCGTCTTGCGCTCCCACTCTTCCACTGAAACGACAACCACCATTTTGTGTCCGTTTTTCGTAATCACTTGCGGCCCTCCGGTTACGGCGTGCTGGATGACCTCGCTCAATCGAGCCTTCGCACCGGCGACCGTCCAAGCATCGGGGGCCGCGTCAACCTTTTGCATCTTTGTCGCGGTAGCCATTAAATAGTCACCCTGGTCATTTATACCACAATATTGGTATCGAGGGCCAACGTAGTTTTGTCAAGGGGCGTGACCGGATCGAGAGCCAGCCATAAGAAAATTCCGCAAAAGTAAACCGCCGCCGAAATATATAGCGGGAGATCCCAGTTGTGGTTAAATTGGCGAAGGATGTACCCGATTACCACGGGATAAAGCGCCCCGCCGAAGTTGCCCATCATGTTCATCGTGCCCGAAAGCGTTCCCGCCAACTTCCCGCCTAC
>JALYXS010000366.1 GCA_030946965.1 Acidobacteriota bacterium | reverse complement strand
TCCTGCAACTTCTCGCGATCGTAATCGGAGGTGGTCTCGTCGATCTGAGTGCGCAACTGCTTGATGCGGCCCTCGATGCCCTTCGCGGCCCCCGCGCCGTCGACGATCGTCGTATTGTCTTTATCGATCGTGACGCGCTTTGCCCGCCCAAGATCCTCTAGCTTCACGCCTTCAAGCTTGATCCCGGTCTCCTCCATAATCGACTTGCCCGCCGTCAGGATGCCGATGTCTTCCATCATCGCCTTACGGCGGTCGCCGAAGCCCGGAGCCTTCACCGCGCAAACGTTCAGCGTGCCGCGTAGTTTATTCACCACCAGGGTCGCAAGCGCTTCGCCTTCCACTTCTTCCGCGATGATGAGGAGTGGCTTGCCGGCGCGCGCGATTTGTTCGAGCAGCGGCAGGATGTCCTTCATGTTCGCGATTTTCTTTTCGTGGATCAGGATGTAGGGATCTTCAAGAACTACTTCCATCCGCTCCGCGTCCGTGACGAAGTACGGAGAAAGGTAGCCGCGATCGAACTGCATGCCTTCGACAAAATTCAGCTCCGTAACCATGGTCTTCGATTCTTCGACCGTGATCACGCCGTCTTTGCCGACCTTCTGCATCGCCTCGGCAATAATGCCGCCGATGGTGTGGTCGCTGTTCGCCGAAATGGTGCCAACCTGCGCGATCATGTCGCCCGAAACCGGCTTCGACATCGCCTGAACCGCCTTTACGGCGATATCCACTGCTTTGTCGATACCGCGCTTCATCGCCATCGGATTCGCGCCCGAAGTCACGGCCTTCACGCCTTCGCGGAAAATTGCCTGGGCCAGAATCGTTGCCGTGGTCGTGCCGTCGCCGGCTACGTCGGACGTCTTCGACGCTACTTCGCGCACCATCTGGGCGCCCATGTTTTCGAGCGGATCTTTAAGCTCGATCTCTTTCGCTACAGTCACGCCGTCTTTAGTGATGGTCGGACCGCCGAACTTTTTCTCGAGGACGACGTTGCGCCCTTTTGGCCCGAGCGTAACCTTGACTGCGTCGGCTAGTTGATTCACGCCGCGCAGGATCGCCTGGCGTGAGTTATCCGCGTAAATAATGTGTTTTGCCATATCGTTAGCTCGCCTTCTTCTTGGCTACCGGCTGTTTGTCCAGGATGCCGAGAATCTCGTCTTCTTTCATGATCATGTACTCTTCGTTGTCCAGCTT
The DNA here is from genome assembly GCA_030946965.1 of Acidobacteriota bacterium. Lineage (GTDB taxonomy): Bacteria > Acidobacteriota > Terriglobia > Bryobacterales > Bryobacteraceae > JALYXS01. Next base: position 3,957 of record JALYXS010000366.1, on the reverse strand, counting down.
GATGTCGCTGCCGGAATACTTGCCGAACAGAATGCGGTCGCCCACTTGAACGTCTAGCGCGACCAGAGTGCCATTTTCCAGGCGTTTGCCTTTGCCGACGGCAACGACTTCGCCCTCCTGCGGCTTTTCTTTTGCGGAATCGGGGATATAGAGACCACCTTGCATCGTGGTCGTATCCTCGACTCGCTTTACGACCACGCGGTCGTATAACGGACGGATTTTCATGTTGGTTTGAGCCTCCAGGGCTCTAGGATCTACTGACCGGGACAATTCTTCAAAACGTTAATGTGTCAAGTCCCGTACTTAAGGATTAGCACAGTAGGGGCGAGAGTGCCAGAATTATTTTCCTGGCGAACTTTACCAGTTTCCACTGCCCGTGCCGCCCCTATACAGAAATTCTTCTCTGCCGCCGATGGATGGCCAGAGACGTAAAAACGGGTCAGATGCTAATGGTTGGTAAAGTTTTCTTCCGTGCTCGCATGGCGTGGCTCTTTGCAGTCGTCTGCATGGTCATGGGCGCGGGGGCCTGGGTGTACCTAAAGCGCATTCCCCATCGCACCTTCAGGATCGGATTTAATAATGCACCGCCCTATTACACCTTAAAGCCGGACGGGTCCTACTACGGCTTGGCAATCGACGCCATTGATGAGGCCGCTCGCCGCCGCGGCATTTCCATCCAATGGACGCCAATACTCGATCGGGAGGTGGACGACGCCTTCGCCAGTAAATTCGTCGATTTATGGCCAGTCGTTGCCAGCACGCCAGCGCGCGCTACGCACGTTCATCTTACAAAACCGTGGCTGCAGAATAATTTTTGTCTCCTGTCGCGGAAAGACTCGGAGATTACCTCGGCTGCCGGCGCCGCCGGCCTGAAGGTCGCTCACTCCTCTTACCCGATGGCGACCGCGATGGCGAAGCAATTCCTCGCGCATGCCGATCTTGTGACGAAGAAGGGGAATGGCGACGTCATTTCGGCGGTTTGCCGGGGCGAGGTGCAAGCGGGATTTCTCGAAGCCCGCACTCTGGATCCGATTCTTCTGAAGCGTCCTCGAGGGTGCGAAAGCATCGCGTTTAGCATTCATTTCATCCAGGGCGCGACCTCCGGCGTCTCGATGGCGTCTACCTTTGAAACGGCGGAAGTAGCCGAAGCGCTCCGGTCGGAAATTTCGAATCTGATATCCGATGGCAGTGTCGCCGCGAGCATGGATAAATGGTCGTCCTTCTCGGCGGGGGAAACGCGCTCATTGTTGGCGCTGCAGCAGGCCGAACGGCGCACGCAGTACATCCTGTATGGATTCTTCGGGGCCCTGATCGCTGCATTTGTGCTTTTCTGGCAGTTTCGCGAGGCAAGACGGTCGCGGCGGATTGCCGAGCGAGCGATTCTGCTGGAGGCGGACCGGAACCGGGTGTTGGAAAGCCTGGCGGCGGCGGAATCGGTAAGCTTGCTGCTCGGCGGCGTTTCGGAACTGATCGAGCGCCAGTATCCCGAACTGATCTGCGCCGTGTCCGTGCGGCAAGACGATACCTTACGTCTGGTTTGCCGGTCGCGCCTCCCGGAAAGCCTGGCAAGTGCCTTGGCGCAAGTCGTAATTGAGGACGGAGCGGTCTGCTCCGGTCAATCGGCGTTCGAGCGGAAGCCGGTCGCGTCGGCGGAGATCCTTGTGGAACCGCGGTGGGAGTCCCGGCGCGCGGAAGTGCAGGCTTCCGGCCTGAAATCCTGCTGGGCCGTGCCAATATGTTCCGGTTCGGGACTCGCGATGGGCGTGATTGCCGTCTATCTCAAGACCAGCGCCTTGCCGAATGCGGCACAGGTTCGGCTGCTTGAAAGCGCCGCTCAGTTGGCGTGTGTCGCCATCGAGCGCCGCCTGCTCTACGAGCAGCTTCAACATCAGGCCAACCACGACACCTTAACGGGGCTGCCCAATCGCGCTCTCTTGCTCGATCGTTTGCAGCAGGCGCTGGCGTCCGCGCAACGGCAAAAGCGGCAGCTCGCGGTCTTATGCATCGACCTCGACCGCTTCAAGCAAATTAACGATACACTCGGCCACGGCGCCGGCGATTTATTCCTCAAGGGAATCGCCGGGCTGATCCGCAACACGCTGCGCGCCTCCGATACGCTCGCTCGCATGGGCGGCGACGAGTTTACCGTTCTTGTTGCCGAAATCGAATCTCCCGAAGCGGTGAATGAACTTGCCGAACGCCTCATCGAAGCCATTCGCCAGCCGGTTGTGGTGGAAGGCGTGGAGCTATTTGGATCGGCCAGCATCGGAATCGGCATCTATCCACAGCACGGGGCCACCGCCGAAGATCTGCAGCGCAACGCGGATAACGCTATGTACCAGGCGAAGGATGCCGGCAAGAACCGCTATAAATCGTTTGCCTGGGAAATGACTCGCGGCGCCACGGAAAGCGCGGAGATGGAGCGCGATCTCCGCGAAGCTTTGGACAACGGTTACTTTGAGTTGCACTATCAGCCGCAATTCTCTCGAACCGGTAAATTGCTCGGCGCCGAAGCTCTTATCCGCCTGCGCCATCCGAGCCGCGGGCTAATTCAGCCCAGCCGGTTTATTCCTTGCGCCGAGGAAAGCGGCCTAATCGCACCTATCGGACAATGGGTGCTGTTCGAAGTTTGCCGCCAGCTCGCTGAATGGCAGCAGAAAGGGTTGCGACCAGTGCGCATTGCGATCAACGTCTCCGCTCGTCAGTTGGCGCATCCCGGCTTCTCCGAAACCGTGGCGTGCGCGCTGGCAAAGTATTGCATATCCCCCGCGCTGCTCGAGCTGGAGCTCACCGAAACGGCCGTGATGCGGAACATCGATGAATCCATGGCGCAGTTTCGAAAATTTAGGGCGCTTGGAGTCCGTCTGGCGATTGACGATTTTGGAACCGGCTACTCGTCTTTGAGCTATCTGCAGCGTCTGCCGGTGAATGCAGTGAAGATCGATCAATCGTTTATTCGGGAAGGCGGCACGTTCGCTCATGCTTTGCCTCTGGTTCAGGCCATCGTAGCGGCATCCCGCAGTCTCGGACTCGAAGTCGTGGCCGAGGGTGTCGAAACCGCGGGTCAACACGAATCCGTATGTTCGTCCGGGTGCGATATCATCCAGGGGTTTTTCCTCTCCCAGCCGGTTCTTCCGTCGGACCTGGAAAGTTTCTTCCCACTAGGGAAAGACCCGGCGCTTCAGAAGTTCGAGATTCCGGAGTTGGCCTACAGCTTCGGCTTTGGCGGGGGTAATTCGCGCGCGGTGACTTTATCCTGAAATCCAATCCGGGCGTGCGATCCGTCGCAAAAAGGCTTGTTTTGAGATGCTCCGCACCGGCAAAGCGAAATCACTTTCCGCCCCGCCAGTCCGAATTGCTGGCCCTGTGGATCGTAGATTTCGAAATCGCCTTCAATCCGAACGGATCCGTCGTTCAAAACGGTAATCTTCGTGTCTGCCATGTCCTGCCGATCCTAACACGCCATCAGGGACCCCTCCTGGCGATGCTCCGCTCGATCCACTCGGCAAATTGCTCTTCTTCGAGCGATCCTCCGGCAAATGCCAGCATCGTCAAGACCACGTCCACTTGCGGCGCTTGAAAACGCCAGCCATTGCGCGCCAGGAACACGGCCATCACCACGAAAGCGGTCCGCTTATTGCCATCGAGAAACGGATGGTTGCGCGTGATGCCGCCCGCATAGGCCGCGGCAAGTTGCGAGAGCGGCGGATCGTCCGCAAAGCTGAATACTTGCCGGGGCCGCGCTAGCGCCGATTCCAGTAGGTTACGGTCCCGAATCCCAGACGATCCGCCGTGCTCTTTCAATTGTTGTTGGTGAATCGCGAGCACCGTCGCCCAAGTGATCCAGACCGGCTCTGGAATCACTTCGCGAGTTGATGCAAAGCGTCTTTGTACTCGTCCATGATCCCGGTGGCGAGTTGCATCTGTTGAGCGAACTCAGGATCGTAGCGAGTGATC
>JALYXS010000342.1 GCA_030946965.1 Acidobacteriota bacterium | reverse complement strand
TCCCGGAGCTGCCCGTCGCGCTGCTGGCGTGCGCGCGCCTGGGAATCATCCACAGCGTGGTTTTCGGCGGTTTTTCGGCCGAAGCGCTGAAGACGCGCATCCAGGATCTGGAAGCGGTGGTGGTCATCACCGCGGATGGCGGATGGCGCCGCGGCAAAGAGGTAAAGCTGAAGCCCACCGTGGACGAGGCTTTGATCGAGTGCCCATCGGTTCGCGACGTGATCGTGTACCGGCGCACCGGCAGCGAAGTAAATATGCACTACGGCCGCGATCTATGGTGGCACAAGCTGGATGAGGAAGTGAGCGAAATCTGTCCCGCCGAGCCGATGGATTCCGAAGCGCCGCTCTATGTGCTCTACACTTCCGGAACGACCGGTAAACCCAAAGGCATCGTACACGCGACCGCTGGATATCTGCTGCAAACGCAGACGACGATGAAATGGGTATTCGACCTGCATGAGGATGACATCTATTGGTGCACGGCCGATATCGGCTGGGTAACGGGCCATAGCTACATCGTCTACGGTCCCCTTGCGGCCGGCGCCACCACGGTGATGTACGAAGGCGCGCCCGATTTTCCGCAGCCGGACCGTTTCTGGCGGATTATCGAAAAGTACCGCATCAATATTCTGTACACCTCGCCGACCGCGATCCGGGCTTTTGTCCGCCAAGGCGAGCATTGGCCGAATGGACACGACATGTCGAGCCTGCGGCTGCTCGGTTCGGTGGGCGAACCGATCAATCCGGCGGCGTGGGAATGGTATCACCGGGTCATCGGGAAAGATCGCTGCCCCATTGTCGATACGTGGTGGCAAACGGAAACGGGCTCGATCCTGATCTCGCCGGTGCCGGGCGCCGTTCCCGCGAAACCCGGTTCCGGCACGTTGCCGCTCCCGGGCATCGACGCCGATGTCGTGGACCTCCACGGCAAGCCGGTGGAAGCGAATCGCGAAGGGTTCCTGATCATCCGTAAGCCTTGGCCAAGCATGTTTCGCACGCTGTGGCGCGATCCCCAACGGTATGAAGAAAACTACTGGCGGCGGATTCCCGGCGTTTATCTTACGGGCGACGCCGCGCGCCGCGATGCCGACGGCTACTACTGGGTGCTGGGGCGCGTGGACGACGTGATGAACGTGAGCGGGCATCGACTGAGCACGATGGAGCTAGAGTCGGTGCTGGTGCGGCATCCTGCCGTGGCCGAGGCGGCGGTGGTCGCGAAACCGCACGAGATCACGGGGCAAGCGGTCACGGCTTTCGTGACGCTCAAAAAAGGCGATTGGAACCACGACAAGCTCGGCGAGGAGCTGCGGCAGTGGGTCGGCAAGGAGATCGGCAGTTTCGCCAAACCGGAGCAGATCCGCTTCACCGACACCCTTCCGAAGACGCGCAGCGGCAAGATCATGCGGCGGCTGCTGCGGGAGATCGTGACGTCGAATGCCGTGACTGGAGATGTAACGACGCTCGAAGATCTTTCGGTAATCGCGCGGCTCTCGGCGCAGAACGACGACGAGACATAGAGGAGACCTAATGCGAATAGCTCTGATAATTGCACTGTTGGGGATCGCCGGTTGGGCGGACGATAAGAAGCCCGGCTTCGCGGGTAACTGGGAGTTGAATATTGGAAAATCCAGCTTCGGTAAGATGCCGAAACCGTCACGCATGACATTGAAATCGGAGTACAAGGGCGATGTGATGCACGCGACGGAAACGGTTTACGACCAGGAGGGTCACAGGACCGTGGAGGGCGATTGGTTTCTCGATGGCAAGGAACATCCGCTGGTGGAATTCGGGCCGGGCAAGTCGGTTACCAAGTGGGTTGGCGACACGCTGGTGAACGAGCGGCGTTCGGATAACGGGCAGTATGAACAGACGGACCGGCTGAGCCTATCGAGAGACGGCAAAGTTGCGACGGAGAGAGTACACACGAAAAACCCGAACGCGGAGAACAACAGCGTGCTGGTCTGGGAGAAAAGGTAGATAGCCGATTTCTTAGGCTCTCTGGATAGGTTATCTCGTGATACTACCTGAAGATTTCAAGCTCGAACCAGGAACCGACAGCGTACTTGTCTCCACGATTTACGATGCCCTCAAGAATTCAATTGACAAACATAAGCGCCCGCTTACATCCAAAGATGACCTAACTCTTGAGGAGGCTGCATGGCGAACGAGAAACTTACTTGAGTTGCTGATCTGGACAGAATATTGCACGCAGTCGCTGAATACGGCTTTAGAGTTTTACCGTGAGGCGGTTAGAGACCTACGCGATGTAAACATCAAGGGTGTGCCTAAGGACAAAATAGATGCGGAAGTACTCGCCGAAATTGCACAATTTTCCAATGTTTTGGACATTGAACAACAGAAGTTACAACACATGAATGACGTCGCGGAAACAGTAAAACGGAAAGATTTTTATAGTCAACAATCAAAGATTTTATCTAAATGTGTGCACCCCACCGCTATGTCAATTATTGCGCCAATGTCAGTGGAAGGCGCTCATCAAGTTAGGCAAACGTTCATCGAGACAGGGTTGGCATGGGCTGAGGAAGCTAATAATAAACTCGACAGCTCCTTTCTATTTGAGTTGAATGAGAAATATAAGCCAGCTAAGAATAGTGTGTTGGCTGCAATGCTGTTGCAAGCGCCGCCAGTTTCAAATTGATTCACCACCTATTTTTTCGATTCCGCAAAATCCCAGGCAGAAGACACGATCGCCCGCAGATCTCCGTACTTCGGCGACCATCCCAGCGTCTTCCGCAGCTTCGTCGAATCGGCCACTAACGCCGGCGGATCGCCCTCGCGTCTGGGCCCAACGTTGTAGGGCACCTTTTTTCCGGTGACATCCTCGACCGCTTGAATTACCTCTCGCACTGAAAATCCGCTGCCCGTGCCGACATTGAATTTGTTCGATGGCGCGCCTCCCGCAAGCGCCTCAACGGCGAGAATGTGAACCT
>JALYXS010000315.1 GCA_030946965.1 Acidobacteriota bacterium | reverse complement strand
GCTCATGATTGGGCCGATCGGTGTACATCGACCGGATCACGCAGATGTCATCGATGCAGCCTCCTACCTTCGGAAAAATCTCACTGACTTCAATCCCGCTCTGGCCATACTTCTTGAAGGTGAATGGAGATTTGAGCAGATTGCCGGTCTTGCGTTCGGTCTTTAAATTTTCGGCCGGCATCGGCTTGCCATCGTACTTGTCCAGCATCGGCTTCGGATCGAACGTGTCGACCTGCGAAGGTCCGCCGTTCAGAAAAAGGAAGATGACGTTCTTCGCCTTGGGAGCGAAGTGGGGGGCCTTCGGCGCCAGCGGATTGGAATTCGCCGGCATGGTCGAGGCATTCAGCACGTTGGCAAGACCGGCCATGCCGAAGCCGGTGCCCATGGTTGTCAAAAGTTCGCGGCGCGTCATTTGTGTGTCTACCTTACATGCTCATCTAACAAAGCTGAATTCGTTGGAACTTAACAGCACTTGTGCATATTGCGGCCACGCTCCATTCGTCTGCTGCAGGAACTCGAGGCCCAGCTTGCGCTCGTCGGGTGTAGGCGCCCGCTGAAACAGCAGACGATAGGCCTGCATGATCTTCTCCGCATCCGCGCCCGCCTGCGCCAAGCGCCCGGTAAGAGCCTTCGACTGCTCCGACACGAACTCGCTGTTCATGAAAAACAATCTCTGCAGCGGAACATTTGTCTCCATTCGCTGCTCGCTCGTGTTGTTCGGATTGGGGAAATCGAAGAGCGAAAGGATGCCATCCAATTTCTTGCGGCTAATAAAACCATAAACGGTACGGCGACGGTTCTCCGCCGTGAACGCCTCCGCCAGTCCACCTTCCCTGGTATCGAGCTTGCCCGTCACGAACAGCAGTGAATCGCGCAAGGCTTCGGCATCCAGACGCTTCTGGTTTGCGCGCCACAACAACCGGTTATCGGGATCCGCTTCAAAGTTCTTTGCCGAAGTCTGTTCGCCTAACGCGTACGTCGAAGAAAGCATCATCTCGCGATGCAGTTTCTTCAACGACCACCCTTCCCGCATGAAGCGGCGCGATAGAGAGTCCAGCAGCTCGGGGTGAGTGGGCGGCTCGCCCTGCTTGCCGAAATTGCTCGGCGTCCGCACCAGCCCATGCCCGAAATGATGCTGCCAGACGCGGTTCACGATCACCCGCGCGGTGAGCGGATTCGACGGGTTCGCGATCGCTTCGGCCAGCTCCAATCGCCCGCTGCCTTTCGTGAAACGAGCGGGCTCGCCGGTACTCAGGATCGATAAAAACCGCGGCGGCGCGGGGTCGCCGAGATTCTCGCGGCTGCCCCGAATCCAGACGCGCTGTTCTTTCGCTTTCGAAACGTCGTGGATCGCATGCAAAAAGGGATACTGCGGCGGAAGCTCTTTCTTCAGAACAACCAGCTCCGCGCGCATGGCCTGCAGATGATTTTTCCATTCTCCCGAAAGGAAGCGGTCGATCTTGGGATCGCCATAATGGAGCACGCCCTTGGGGCCGAACAACTCTTCCCAGAGCACATACTTGTTCCGCTCGATCGACAACAGACTGGCGCCCGACAGCGCCTGCCGGTCCGGATTGATTCCGAGCGAGATGTGATTCTTATCGTCAATCAGTTTCTTCTCGGCGTGAATGGCGAACACAGTTGACTGAAAAGCCGCGGCAATCTTCGTTAGCTCTTCCGTTCCCGCATCGCGCTTTCGAGCCTCGTACCAGGCGTTGAGAAACGAGTGATCCTTTTCCGGCTTCTTCAGATATTCGATCCATCGCTTCAGCGTTTCGGAATCGAGTTTGTCGTCGCTTCCAGCAACGCTGGCCATCATGTAGCTCGAAATTTGGGCGCCAAGGATTTCGCTCAGTTGCAGGCTTTGAGCGTCGATGAATTCCTGGATGGCCTTCTCTTTTGACTCGATCCTCTGCTTCCGGCCCTGGAAGGCTTCGACGACGGGTTTAGGCGCTAAAGGAATCTCATCTACTTTCGTATTGTTGAAAATGCCGAGCAGCGAATAGTAGTCCTTGGTAGGAATCGGATCGTATTTATGATCGTGGCATTGCGCGCACGCCACGGTGAGCGCGAGAAAGCCGCGCGTCGTTGCATCCACGCGGTCATCCTGAAACTCGGGACTTAACGCATAAAATCCCAGTCCTGGCTGGTACTTCGGCGCATCCGGCATCAAATCTCCCGCGATCTGCGCCTTGACGAACCGGTCGTACGGCATATCGTCGTTGAACGCCTGGATTACCCAGTCGCGATAGCGGAATGCGTTGAGGTATGGCTCTTCTTTCGTGGAATTGAGCTTGTCGTCGGAATAGCGCGCGATGTCGAGCCAGAACCGGCCCCATCGTTCGCCATAACGTGGAGACGCGAGCAACCGCTCTACGACCTTGGCAAAAGCGTCGGGCGAGCGATCGCGCACGAATGTGTCCACTTCCTCGGGAGTCGGCGGCAGGCCGATCAGATCGAAAGTGGCACGCCGGATTAGCGTGCGGCGATCCGCGGCAGGAGCGGGTTTCAAACCGCGCGATTCCAGTTTCGCGAGGATGAACTTATCGATGTCGGCCTTGGGCCAGGTCTTATCGCGAACTGCGGGAGCAGGCGGATCGGCGATCGGGCGAAAAGCCCACCAGTTCCGCTGCTCCGGCGTAATGACGTAATCCGGAGTCTTAGGCGCCGTGATCTTGGCGGTCTCGGGCCAAATCGCTCCGGCCTTCACCCAACTTTCGAGAGCTTGAATTTCATCGTCCTTAAGTTTGCCGGTCGGCGGCATTTTACGCGCACCGGAGTAGCGTACGGCCTGGATCAGAAGGCTTTGCTCGGCGTCGCCGGGAACCACGGCCGCGCCCGACTTGCCGCCCCGCATCAGGTGCTCGCGCGAATCGAGCTGC
>JALYXS010000292.1 GCA_030946965.1 Acidobacteriota bacterium | reverse complement strand
ATGTACAGGAGAGTGCCCGTCACATCCGTGAGCCGGCCAAGACTGGCCTGAATTTCTTCGGGCGGAGCGCCCAAAATCAGATCCAAGGCAACCCATCCAGCCAGGAACAGGACGACGCCGGACATCGTGCAGACTGATCCTACTAAGGACCCTGCGGAAATACGATTGGTAGTTTGCAGAGCCTGAAGGCGCTCCACCACCTCAAAGAGAAATAGGCAAGCAAGCCCCCAGAACACTGTTAGACACACATCGGCGGCTCCCTGCTCCACGGTGAAACGAGTGTGAATACTGCCGGTGGCGCGGGCGAACGCGTCAGCGGACATGGCTATATAATGCAGCGCCAGAGCGATGATGCTGCCCAGCAGCAGCCTCGTTTCACGGCCTCGCGCGGCGCGGCGCGCGATTTCCCAACTCAAACCCACGGATGCAATGCCAGTCAAGCTGTAAGCCGCCGCCACAATCGACCAAGCCAATTCCATGCTCATAACGCTTTCTCCTGGTATTAAGTTAAGGCGGGATCGTTCGCGCGCGTGTCGATTTTTGGGGTGACCGGCGGATTTTTCAACGTAAGCGGTAGCGGGCGCGAGTAGACTATCAATATGACCCGAAGAGAATGGCTTCCGCTTGCCGGCGCCGCGCCTTTCATTCTGCGTGGAGATACCCAAACCAGCGCCAACGCGCCCGCCGCGCCGGTTTCAATCGCCAAGTGCGCCTCATACAATGACGATGTGGCGGCCGTGCTCGCGACCATGTTCGATCAGATCGGCGGCTTGCCGCGCATCGTTCGCAACAAAACCGTTACGGTCAAGCTGAACCTGACCGGCAGCCCGGGATTGCGCTTTCAAGGCAAGCCGCTCGGCGTCACGCATTACACCAATCCCAAGCTTGTGGGAGCGGTGGCGCACCTGATGGGTCAAGCCGGCGCAAAGCGCATCCGTTTTGTCGAAAGCGCGTGGGCCAGCGGCGGCCCGCTCGAAGAGTATCTGCTCGATGCCGGTTGGAACGTGCGCTCACTAATGAACGCCGCGCCCGGCGTGGAGTTCGAGAATACGAATAACCTCGGCAAGAGCAAGCGATACGCCCGGTTGAAGGTTCCGAACGGCGGTTACCTTTACCCGGCTTACGACCTGAATCACGCGTTCGAAGATACCGATGTCTTCGTCAGCATGGCGAAGCTGAAGAATCACGAGACTTGCGGCGTGACCCTATCGCTTAAGAATTGCTTTGGCAACACGCCCGCCTCGATTTATGGGGACGACGCGAAGGCGGACGAGCCGAACGAGTCTCCGAACTCCGGCCGCATGAACACGTTCCACTTGGGAAAACGCATGCCGCCGAAATCCGCGCCGCGGGAACTGCATCCCGATTCGAGCCGCGACCCCGGCTACCGCGTTCCCCGAATCGTGGCCGATCTGGTGGCTGCGCGTCCTATCGATTTGGCAATTATCGATGGCATTGAATCCGTTGCGGGCGGAGAAGGTCCGTGGATCAAGGGGCTGCGGTTGGTGCAACCGGGGGTGCTGATTGCCGGGACGAACCCGGTGAACACCGATGCCGTCGCGACCGCTGTAATGGGTTACGACCCGCGCGCCGAACGCGGCACCGCTCCGTTCCGCACATGCGACAATACGCTGCGATTAGCCGAGCGCCATGGCGTCGGGACGACGGATCTGACGCGCATCGAAGTAGCGGGCGTGCCGATTGCGAAGGCGCTCTACAAATATGAAAACGCGATATGAAAGCTAACCAGTGCGCTGTATTCTTTTTGGCGGCGCTCGCGGGGCAGACCCTCGCGGCGCAAAGCCGTCCGACGATGTTTCCTCCGGTTCGCGGCACGCACGCCATGGTCGGAGCGGGCAACAGTCTTGAAGTCGCCGCCGGCGCGCGCATCCTGACTCAAGGCGGCAATGCCGTCGATGCCGGTGTCGCCACGGTACTCGCCGCCGCCGTAACCGAGCAGGATCATTTCGGACTTGGCGGCGAAATGCCCCTGCTGATCAAACTCGCCGGCAAGCCCGTCGTTGTCGTGAGCGGCGTCGGAACCGCTCCGGCCAAGGCCACGCCCGAATTTTTTACAAACCGCAAACCGCAGCCCTGGGAAGATGAAACCAAGATGCCGCCCATTCCGGGTCAAGGCATTCTGGCCGCGACCGTTCCGGGGGTTTTCGATGGCTTGATCCTCGCCCTCGACCGCTTCGGCACGCTGTCGTTCGAACAGGTAGCAGCCCCGGCGCTGGGGTATGCCACGGACGGTTTTCCCCTCCCGGAAATTTTCTCCAAGTACATCCGCGACAACGAGCCGATTCTGCAACTATGGCCCGCTTCGAGCTCTTTTTTCATGCCGGGCGGCAAAGTTCCCGATCGCGGCGAACTGTTTCGAGAGCCTGTTCTAGCCAAGACCCTTCGCGAGTTAATCGCGGTGGAAAAGAAAACGCGCGGCAAGCGCAGCCGCAAGCTGCAAGCCGTTCGCGACGATTTCTACAAAGGCCCGCTGGCCCATCGCATCGCCAGTTTTTCGGAGCAAAACGGCGGACTAATCGTCTATTCCGATCTCGCCAACTTTCATGCCGAGCTGGATACTCCGCGTACGGCGAACTATCGCGGTTACGAGATCGTCAAACCCGGATTCTGGACGCAAGGCCCCGTCATGTTGGAAGCCTTGAACATGCTCGAAGGGTATGACCTGAAGAGCATGGGACACAACACGCCCGAGTATCTTCACACCGTGGTCGAAGTCGTGAAACTCGCATTCGCCGATCGCGACCGGTACTACGGAGATCCCAAATTTTCGCAAATACCGGAACAGACGCTGCTCTCGAAGGAATACGCCGCCGAGCGCCGCAAGCTGATCGACCCGGCGCAAGCCTCAATGGAATCCCGCCCCGGAACTTTCGGCGGCGGCATCGCCATGCCCAGTGGCGGAGGCGCGAGCGCCGCGAACGATACGACATGCGTCAACGTGGTGGACCCGCAAGGGAACGTGTTTTCCGCGACACCGAGCGGCGCGTGGCTTCCGTCCGTGATTGCGGGCGACACAGGCATTCCTTTCACCACGCGTTTGCAAACCTTGCTGATCGCGCCCGGACATCCGAACCAGCTTCAACCCGGCAAGCGGCCGCGGGTCACTTTGAGCCCGACCATCGTGCTGAAAGACGGCCAGCCGTTCCTCGCGATGTCCACGCCCGGCGGGGACAACCAGGATCAGGCGATGCTGCAAGTGCTGCTGAATATTATCGAGTTCGGCATGTCGCCGCAGGAAGCGGTGGAATCGCCGCGCTTCCAAACAGAACATTTTTACAGTTCCTTCGCCAATCACGAATTCGTTCCGGGGCGCCTGAATCTGGAAAACCGCATTCCGAAAGCGGCTATCGAACAGCTAGGGGCCTGGGGCCATAAAGTGAACGTGACGGGCGAGTGGAGCAACGCGTCCGCGCCGACCGTTATCGAAATCGGGCAAGGCGTGTTGCAGGGCGGCGCGGACCCGCGAAGAGGACGGTTCATTTTCGGCTGGTAGGGTCAATGAAGGCGGCAATCGATTTCGGATATCCGTGGTGGCTCAGCTATGGTCACCTAATCGTAGTCGCAATCGCAGTATGCCTCTTGCTGCTCGGGTATGCGCGCAGATGGTCAAAAGGACCCATGCTCCTGTTGGCCGTCGTCGTTGTTTGGTCAATGGCCGCGTCTCTTGCCGTGCGCTTCGTCATTAACGTAAACGGACGGGCCGTATTGCCTACCCAGAACTTTCTTGCTTCCGGCAGAGGACGGGTACTAGACATGGGAGCCGGGACCGGCAGGTCGTCCATCATGGTCCTGGAAGCGCGTCCGAAAACGACTCTCGTCGCGCTCGACCTCTTCGGCCGGTCTTATGAGGAGCACTTCGGAACAGGGTCAAGCCCGCAGGAAAGGCTTCTGGCGAACCTGAAGGCCGCGGGGGTCGAGCGACGAGTCGCCATACAGACCGGCGACATGCGCAAGCTTCCTTTCGAACCCGCCGCGTTCGATGCAATCGTGAGTTCGTACGCGGTCGACCACCTGAATCGCGAAGGAGTGCAGAAGTCCCTCGCCGAAGCCGCGCGGGTTTTGAAACCGGGTGGCGAACTTCTCTTGATGTTGATCGCCAAAGATCCGTGGCTCCAATTTACCTTTGGACCTCTACTACTGCACGGCGGCACGCGGGGAACGACTTGGTGGACCGACCGCGTCCAGGAAGCCGGGTTTCAGATTGTCGAGCATGGCATGTGTCCCGCGACGCTTTATCTGCTCGCCCGGAAGTCATAAGGCGGGAACTAATCTAATCGCGGTAATCTATTTTGTAGATGCGAATTCTGGTTGTCGAAGACGAACGGCGGATCGCCGACTTCCTCACGCGCGGACTTCAGGGCGCGGGCTACGCCGTCGATATCGCTCCCGACGGTAACAGCGCCATCAGCCTTACTCACGATACCGACTACGACCTTATCATTCTCGACATCATGCTTCCGGATCTCGACGGGCTCAAGGTTCTCGAGCGCATCCGCAGCCGCAAGTCCGGCCCTCCAGTCCTGATTCTCAGCGCGCGCGGAGCGGTGGACGATCGCGTAAAGGGACTCGAACAGGGCGCGGACGATTATTTAACCAAGCCTTTCGCGTTCGTCGAATTGCTGGCTCGCGTCCGGGCGCTGCTGCGCCGCGGGCAGCCCGCTCCCGAGCGGCTGCAAGTGGCGGATCTGGTCATCGACACCATGCGCCGCAAGGTCACGCGGGCGGGCGAAAATATCGATCTCGCCCCGAAGGAATTTGGCATTCTCGAGTATATGATGCGCAACAAGGGTCGTCCGCTCAGCCGCACTATGATAGTCGAGCACGTTTGGGACATGGATTACGACGGGCTCACCAACATCGTCGACGTCTATATACGCCACCTCCGCGGCAAAATCGACGACCGCTGGACGCAGAAGCTCATCCAAACCGTCCGCGGCATCGGGTACATGATCGAAACGCCGGACAAATCGCCCGCTCCCGGTTCCGTCGAACCGCTCGAACAGAAGGTGTAAGTGTCTGGCGAGCCGCGCACTCCGGCAACGCCCCGGAAGCGAATTTCCCGCGGCTTGCGTTTCCGCCTTACCGCCAGCTACGCACTGTTCTTCACGCTCCTACTCTCTATCCTGGGCGCGCTGGTCCGGCATAACCTCGAAACCAGCCTTGACGTTCAAATGCGCGATGCGCTCGAACAAGAGTGGGCGGCGGTGAAGGGCTATCTGCGGATCGAGCGCGATTCGCCTATCTGGTATTACGACCGCAGCGACCCCGACGAGGATTTTATCGTTGGCCGGCTTAAGCGCGTCTATCTGCTCGCCAATGCCAACGGCATAATCCGCGAAGCTTCTCCGGTCTACCGCTCTCTCGGGATGGACTCCGCCGTTTTTATCCGGAGGGCGATTCATGCGGGGCCGAAACAGCCCGTGTGGCGCGACGCTCGCGACCCCAAGGGTGTCCCATACCTGCTTCGCGGCGGCGTGTTGTTCGACGAACAGAACGGCAAGATGTACTATGTCGCAATCGGCCGCTCACTCGCCGAAAATCGCGTTGTTTTGCGCAACTTTCT
>JALYXS010000508.1 GCA_030946965.1 Acidobacteriota bacterium | reverse complement strand
TTGATACCAAGATCGGTGAGGACTTTGGTGACAGTTCCGCCGCCCGCTCCGGAACCGATTACGACGACGTCGTGGACTTGCGGAGTGCGCTGGACTTGGATCATAAAATCTGGATCATAAAATCTATTGAAATCCTATCACCATTGTGCGCCGGTCACAGCTCGGTAGTGCGGCGAGGTTCATCGCACGGTTAATCTGGAGACGTGAGACACCACATGAAAATAGGTATCGCGTGCATATGCTTGGCAGGGTTGAGCGGCGCGAACGCCGCAACCGTGGGATCGTGCGCCATTTTCCCGGATACGAATGTTTGGAATACCGCAATCGACACGATTCCGGTGAGCTCGCAATCCGGCGCTTACGTTGCGGCAATCGGCGCCGGTAAGCCGCTGCACCCCGATTTCGGCACGCATGGAAGCGGCATTCCGTTCGTGATTGTGCCGGGCAGCCAAACGAAGGTCCGGGTGGATTTCGACTATGCCGATGAAAGCGACAACACACTGTATCCAGTGCCTTCGGACGCACCGGTCGAAGGCGGCGCCAGTAGCTCGGGCGACCGGCACGTGTTGATGGTGGACGCGGACAGTTGCATTCTGTACGAGCTTTATTCGGCTTATCCGAACGGCGATGGCACTTGGAAAGCGGGGTCAGGCGCGATTTTCGATTTGCAAGACAACGCGCTTCGTCCGGCGCGTTGGACATCGGCGGACGCCGCCGGATTGCCAGTGCTGCCGGGGCTGGTGCGGTATGACGAAGTGGCGGCCGGGGAAATCCGTCACGCCCTTCGATTTACGGCGCCGCGAACGCAGCGGGCGTATGTCTGGCCGGCCCGTCATTTCGCTTCCCAACTTACGGATTTGCAATATCCCCCGATGGGGCAGCGCTTCCGGCTGAAAGCGGATTTCGACATCTCCGGATTTCCGGCCGAGGCGCAAGTTGTTTTAGTGGCATTGAAGAAGTACGGGATGATGCTGGCGGACAACGGATCGGCTTGGTTTGTATCGGGCGCGCCCGACGATCGCTGGAACGACGATACACTGCACTCGCTCACGCTCGTGAAGGGTTCGGACTTCGAAGCGGTGGAGGAATCCGCATTGCAGTTGATTCCAAATGGGGCAAGAGTAGCGGAATCGAGTAGGGAGCGTCTTTTCTGAATCCGCGGACAACCAGAATCCGCGGACGGTAGGCTCGCGCGGGTGCGAGGCTGGTCTTCGGGCATCTCCACCGATTCCGAAGATGTACTCCGGTTCTGCGCTTTTAGCGGCGGCGTCCCATGATCGAGACATTTCCCTTGGTCGCAGCGGCGGCGGCATATGATCGCATGATGAGCGGCAAAGCGCGCTTTCGAGTCGTCCTTAAAATGGGATAGTGCCTTCCGATCCAACGCCCCTTCATCTAGAAACTCTCGCCGTACATGCCGGACGGCATGTCGACGGCGCCACGGGCGCGGTCACGCCGCCCATTTACATGTCGTCAACCTTCGAGCGATCGGTGGAAGGCGGCTATCCACTTGGATTCTCATATTCCCGCGAAGGCAACCCAAACCGGTTCGGATTGGAACAATGCCTTGCCGCTCTCGAGGGCGGGAAGGAAGCGCTCGCCTTCTCTTCCGGCCTCGCGGTTCTCACGGCTGTCTTGCAGGGGCTTGAACCGGGCGACCACATTATCGCGCCGGCCGACGTTTACTACGGTTTGAAACAAGTCATCGGCCAGGTGTTCGCGAAGTGGCCTATTGAAACCGATTATGTGGAGATGACGGATCTCGATTCGGTTCGTTCCGCCGTGCGGCCCAACACGCGGCTCATCTGGATCGAGACTCCCTCCAATCCACTGTTGAAGATCACGGACTTGGCCGCCGTGTCTCAGATCGCGCGCAAAGCAAACGCCATCTCCGTGTGCGACGGCACGTTCACCAGCCCCGTGTTGCAGCGGCCGTTCGAATTCGAAATCGACATGGTGATGCATTCGACCACCAAGTATATTGGCGGACATAGCGATCTAGTCGGGGGCGCTTTAATCGCGAAGCACGATAATTATTTGTTCGAGCGGACGCGCAATTCGCAGCGCTACGGCGGCGCGGTTCCCTCCCCGTTCGATTGCTGGCTCGCGCTGCGCGGGGTTTCCACGCTGCCTTGGCGCATGCGCGCCCATTCGGCAAATGCACTCACCCTCGCGGAGTTCCTGCAATCGCATCCGATGGTGGAGCGGGTTCACTACCCGGGGTTGGCCGGTCATCCCGGACACGAACTCGCGAAAATTCAGATGCGCGGTTTCGGCGGTATGCTTTCGTTTCAAGTACGCGGCGGGAAGGAAGCGGCAATGTCCGTTGCGGGCAAGGTCCGGATTATCACGCGGGCGACCAGCCTGGGCGGCCCGCATAGTCTGGTTGAGCATCGCGCTTCAATCGAAGGTCCGACGACGCGGACGCCGCCGAATCTGCTTCGGATGTCGGTGGGGCTGGAGAATGCGGCGGATTTGATGGCCGACCTCGATCAAGCGCTCGGCGCGAGTCGCCATGTGTAGAAGCATCAAAGTTCTAAACAAGCCTGGAGAGGCGGCAACTCCGGAGTAATTGAACAACGCGGCTTTGCAATTCGTTCGAAAGATCAGCGGGTACCGCAAGCCGTCTAGAGCGAATCAAGAAGCATTTCAGCGAGCTGTTCTGGAGATTGCCGAATCGAGTCAGCGGCTGCTTGAGGCCGCCAGACGCCCGGCGTGCGCGCGCACGGCAAGCGAGAGTCCCGGCAAATTATATCCGCCTTCCAGTACGGAAACCAGCCGCCCTTTGCCAATCTCTAAAAGAACGTCCGTGAGATCCTCGAAATCCGTGTCGCTCAACAGGAATCCGCCGAGCGGATCTCCGGCGCGCGAATCAAATCCGGCGGAGATCAAAACCAAATCGGGTTGAAATTCGCGCGCGGCGGGGATCAACCTATCCTGAAAAGCCCCGAGTATCTCGCCGCGCCCCGCGCCCGCGGGAAATGGACAGTTGAGCGTGGTTCCTTCGCCGCCGCCTTCGCCGCGTTCGTTCGCGGCGCCCGTTCCCGGGTACCAGGGATACTGATGCGTGCTGAAGAAGAAGACCGAGGCGTCCGAGTAGAAAATGTCCTGCGTACCGTTGCCGTGATGCACGTCCCAATCCGCGACTAGCACGCGTTCGACGCCATACTTCCTTTGCGCGTAGCGCGCCGCGATGCCAATATTGTTGAACAGGCAGAATCCCATGCCGCGATTCGACGTCGCATGATGCCCAGGCGGCCGGACGATACAAAACGCATTATCCGTCTGGCCGCCCAGAACCAGATCGATGGCGTTTAACACCGCGCCACTCGCATGGAGCGCAACGTCGAGAGAGCGCGGCGAGATTGCCGTGTCGCCAGTACTCAGTTGCGTGCGCCGCGCGGCCACATCGCGGCTGACAATGTCGAAATAACGCGGGTTGTGGCAAAGCGCGATTTCATCTTCGGTGGCGGCCCGAGGCGGTACGGGCGCCAGGGAAAAACCGTCGAGCCCGCGCAATGCCGCGTCGAAACGCGCCGGCTGTTCCGGATGACCCGGCCCGGTGATGTGTTCCTTCGAAATGGGATCGGCGAGAAAGGCCGTCGGAGGCAAGAAACAGGATACCGCTGGGTTGAGGTAAGCTGTGAGGCTATGAGCAAGTGGTTTTGGATTCTCCTCTCATCGGCCGCGGTTCTTACGGCGGCGGCAACGAACTCGAAGGCGGAAAAGGAAGTACTCGCCGCGATGGACGCTTGGAAGCAGGCGACTCTGCACAAGGATCGGGCGGCGCTGGAAAAGCTGCTCGGCGACGACCTGGCCTACACGCATTCAAGCGCGATGACACAGAACAAGGCGGAGGTGCTGGACTCCGTCATGGGCGGGAAATCTACCGTCGAGGCAATCGACTTCGCCGATACCACGGTTCGCGTTTACGGCGACGCCGCGCTGGTGAAAGGCAAAGTTGACATCACCAATAACACCGGAGGCAAGAGCGCGACGGCTCATCTCAATATTCTGCACGCGTGGGTGAAAGGACCGCAAGGATGGCAGATGGTGGCGCGGCAAGCGACGCGGATAGCCCCATAATTTCAAGCTTGTAATTCAGGCGGCGGTCCGCAACCAACCGCGTTCCGTCCGCAGGAACGCTTCGACAACCGACTCACGGAATCGCCGTTCGCCGGGGCTCCATTCGAAGCGGGTAACCTCGATCCGGTCGCGCGCCACCTGAATTGAATTGAAGGAATTGCATTCGCCTCGGCCGCGCGTGGAAGTCGCCGTGCCGGCCTGAATAATCAGGGCCGAACGTCCCTGCGCGTGATAGCGGTGTATCGTGTCGCCCGAGTAGGTTACATGCAGGTGCCCCGCTAGAAACAGGTCCGCGCCGCAGCCCGCCAGGGATTTCATCGCGGTGCGCGAACGTCCCACCAGCGATCCCCGCTCGGCAACGCCCGTTGGCAGATCGAAGGGATGATGCGTCACCACGACACGTACAATTGCGCGATCGAGCGGGCATAAACGTTTTTCCAGCCGGTCAAGCTGCCGGCGATTGATCCGGCCGCCTTTCCAGGTCAGCGATCTCGCCGTGTTCACGCCGGCCACCGCAATCTCGTCGTCAACATAATAAGGCTCCAAATCTTCCGAGATGAAGCGGCGGAATTTATCCAGGCCCAGGACGAACCGGGCATACACATTGTGCAGCGGAATATCGTGATTGCCCGGAATGACGATCTGCGGTTGCGGCAATTGCCGTAGAAACGCCTGGGCCTCTAGAAATTCGTTGGTGCGAGCGCGCTGAGTCAAGTCTCCGGAGAGGGCCACCAAGTCGGGTTTAAGCCGGAAAGCCGTCTCGACCAGCGGCCGCAAGGTCTCGCGATCCACGCGCCCAAAATGCACATCGGAAAGATGCAGTATGGTGCGCATTACTTCGCAAGCTGCCTGGGCGTCAGTACTTTCAATGCCGCCGGGTGGTTCCGGTAACAAAGCGGCGTCTCGATCTTATGCACTTCACCATCGAGCGCGACCGTCAGAAATTTGCGGTGAGACTCGATGCGGAATTCGGTTGGATGCAGAATTTCAAAATCGCGGTTCTCCCGCAGGCGATTGAAAAACTCCCGCACGGCCGCGAAAATCAGTCCCATCCTGCCTCCCTTGCAAGCGATAACCAGGAACAGAGAACCTTTAGTCAGGCAAAGCCGGCCGCCGTTGGCTTGATATTCATTGTTCCCCACAAACAGGAACGGCGTGGTTCGCCGTAACTCCCGCCCATCCACCAGCAGCCGGATGTTCAAGTGAGAAAATCGCCTGAACATGGCCATAAGGGCAAGCACGAATGCCACTCCTTTCCACAATCCGCGGCGCTGTTCCGCCTCCCGGAAACGTACCAGGCGCGCATAGACGCCGATGCTCGAGTTGTTCACAAAAATTCGGCCGTTGACCTCGCCCACGTCGACGCTCGAAACGTTTGCATCCAGCACGATCCTGGCGGCGGCATCCAGTTCACGCGGAATTCCCAGATCTTTCGAGAAGTGGTTCAAAGTGCCTAACGGCAGAACTCCGAGGGCCGCATCGGAGCCGGCCAACGCCGAAGCCACTGCATTGATAGTCCCATCGCCGCCGCCCGCTACAACCACGTCGCAGCCACGCGCCACAGCCTTTCGGGCCAGTTCACGGATCTCGCTTCCGGTCGCGGCCATGATCTCCACCGGGGTTGGCGCCGCCGCGAAAATTCGCTCCAGCGTTTCCCGATCGCGCGCGTTCCCGCTGCCCGCTTTCCGGTTCAGGATAACGGCGATGCTCATGCGGCGGCGAACGGTTTTGCCGCGCCAATCCGGATGGCGTTTCGCATCAGCCGCAAGCCTAAATCGCCGCTGGCGGTGAGGATCGATTCCGGGTGGAATTGGACCGCTTCGACAGGCAGGTGCTTGTGGCGCACGCCCATGATGACGCCGTCATCGGTTTCGGCAGTCACTTCCAAACAGGGCGGCAGCTTGTCGCGCCGGGCGAATAGCGAGTGATACCGTCCGACTGCAAAGCTCTCCGGCAGGCCTTCGAATACGCCGTTTCCATTGTGATGAATCAGAGACGGCTTTCCATGCACGGGGTAGTCCAAAACGCCCAGCTCGCCGCCAAACGCCTCGACTACGCCTTGCAATCCCAAACACACGCCGAAGATGGGAATGCCGAGCGATACCGCGTGCCGCACCAGAGCCGGAACGCCGAAATCCGCGGGACGGCCCGGGCCGGGCG
>JALYXS010000268.1 GCA_030946965.1 Acidobacteriota bacterium | reverse complement strand
GTGCGATCTACATTAATTACATTGGCATTCACAAGAATGCAAACATCGGCCAGACGTTTTCCCGTTTGCATTATTATCTGCAACAACGCAATCGTTTTCTGACCTACCAGCACCTGGAGAACAGCGGTGTTCCCATGTCGCGGAAGGCGTTCTGGTTCCATACGAGCCTGGCGGCTTACCGGACGGCCACTTTGATTTTGCGAAATCCCAAACAGCGCTCGCGAGCTAACTTCGCCGCGGTGTTTCAGGGCGTCCGGGACGGCGCGCGCGGCAAGTTCGGACGGCCGGCATGGCTATAGCGAAGTGAGTCTCCGGTCGCTCGGCGAACGGATGTTTCACGCTTCGGGCGCGATCGGCGCCATTCGCTTTCGCCAGCGCAGGCGATTGCGAATTTTGATGTATCACCGGTTTCCAGGTCCTCCCGAAGACGTCCAGGCCCGCCTGAAATGGCAATGCGAACATCTGCGCCGCTATTTCCATCCGGTTTCGTTATCGCAGGTCGCCCGTACCTGGAAATCGGGCGGCCAACTGCCCGCCAACGCGCTCGCGATTACTGTCGATGACGGCTATCGCGACTTCTCCGTGGCCGCTCCCATATTCCAATCGTTTGGCCTGAAGGTGGCGATCTTCGTCGTGAGCGGCTTTCTCGACCGTCAAGTCTGGTTATGGACCGACGAGGTCAAGTACCTGTTTGCGAACACGAAAATGCGGAACGTCGAGATCGCGGGCGTGAGTTACGATCTCACTGCCCGGGAATCGCGGAATCGCGCGGAAGATCGCGTTGAACAGATAATGATCCGCATGCCCGATGCGGACCGGCGCCGCATCCTCGCAGATCTTCCGCGCATCCTGCAAACGGCCGTTCCGAGTCAACTGCCCGAAATGTATGCGCCACTTTCCTGGCAAGAATTGAAAGCGCTTCAGCGGGATGGAATCGAAGTCGGCGCGCACACCTTGACTCATCCGATCCTTTCCCGTCTTGATACGCCGGAGCAAGTGCGCGCTGAAATTCAAGGCTCGAAGAATCGCATTGAAGCGGCTCTGGATGCGCCGGTCCTTCACTTCTGCTATCCCAACGGCACGAAAGAAGATTATGACAGCCGGGCGGTGGATTGCGTCCGGGAGGCCGGGTTCGAAACTGCCGTGACCACCACCGCGGCGCTGAATGAGCGCGATGCCGATCTGTTTCAATTGAGCCGCATCGGCGTGGGGCCGGAATCTCATCCAGCGTATTTTGAGCGAGTAGTGGCAGGATATAGGTTAGGGAAGGGCTTACCGTGAAAACTTTTATCTTGCTTATATGCGTGCTGGCGCTCAAGGGCGCGGAACCCCCGCGATACTCCCGCGGTAATCGACTTCTCCGCCCCACGGGATACCGCGAATGGGTCTTCATCGGTTCGAGCCTCGGGATGGGTTATCGCGAGGGCAGCGGCGGTGAAACCCCCGCGTTTCACAACGTCTACATTCAACCGGAAGCCTTTCGCATTTACTCGGCCACCGGAAAATTCCCGGATAAAACCATGATGGTGATGGAATTGGTCACGGGCGGGTCGGACGTCTCCATCAATAAACAGGGAAAGTTTGAAGACCGCTTCCTTGGGATTGAAATGTCGGTAAAAGATGAATCCCGTTTCCCCGAAAAATGGGCTTACTTCAATTTCATCGGAGAGGGCGGCGCGGAGTTGGCGACAGCGAAACCGATTGCCAAAGAAGCCTGTTGGTCCTGTCACAACGCCCATGCCGAGGTGGATAACGTTTTCGTGCAGTTTTACCCAATTTTGAAGGCGGCTCGAAAGTAACACGAGCATTAACGGTGACTTCGACCATGCCTCTATTACATCGTGGCGCGCGCACTCTTGCGGGCCGCGTCCACACTCATGTGGACGCTTGTGCTCGATTTAGGATCATCGCGGGAAGCAACGCGGCGCGCAATCGAAAAAACCCGTGTCCCCACGAGCGGGGACACGGCACGCAGGAGTGCGCGCGCTACATCAGTGCCAGGGCAACCAACTCCTCCATCGTCTTCACGAAGTGAATTTCGATCTCGCCGATTTGCTCGGTTTTCAGATCCTCCTTCACATTCACTTCATTTTCCGATGGCAAAATCAGTTCGCGCACGCCATTCCGCTTGGCCGCCAGCACCTTCTCTTTGATGCCCCCAACCGGAAGGACCTGGCCAGTGAGCGTGATTTCTCCCGTCATCGCCAAATTCGGACGCAGACACCGGTCGGTCAACATCGAGAGCAGCGCCGCCGCCATGGTCACTCCGGCCGACGGCCCATCCTTCGGAATCGCGCCCGCCGGCACATGCACGTGAATATCGCTCGTCTTAAACAAATCGGGATCGATGCCGTATTTGGTCGCGTTTCCGCGCACCCAAGTCAAGGCGGCCTGCACCGATTCCTGCATCACCGAGCCAAGCTGGCCCGTCATAATCAGCCCCTTGCTGCCGCCCGGCATGCGTCCGGCTTCAATAAACAGCACGTCGCCGCCGACCGGAGTCCACGCCAGTCCGACCGCGACACCGGGGCGGCGCGTGCGCTCCGCGAGTTCCGTTTCCGACCGGAACCTCGGCGCCCCAAGCAGCTCCTCGACAGTCTCCGGCGTCACCTCTACAATCGGCTCGCGATTCTCGGCATAGCGGCGAGCCAGCTTGCGGCAGATCGTTCCGATCTCGCGCTCCAGATTCCGCACGCCGGCTTCACGCGTATAGCGGTGAATGATTTTGCGCACCGCGTCCTCGGTAAAAGTAACCGGGCGATCGTCGCCTAGCGCGTTTTCTTTGGCCTGCCGCGGGATCAGATAGCGGAAAGCGATAATCACTTTCTCTTGCTCGGTGTACCCTTGCAGTTCGATGATTTCCATCCGGTCGCGCAACGCGTCGGGGATGGGATCGAGCACGTTCGCCGTCGTAATGAATAGAACGCGCGAAAGGTTGAAGGGAACATCCAAATAATTATCGCGATAGGTGGCGTTCTGTTCGGGATCGAGAACTTCGAGCAGCGCGGACGCCGGATCCCCCCGAAAATCGCGTCCCAGCTTGTCCACTTCATCGAGCATGAACACCGGATCGTTAACGCCCGCGCGCCGCACTGCCTGGATGATCTGTCCCGGAAGTGACCCGATATAAGTTCGACGGTGGCCGCGGATCTCGGCTTCGTCGTGCATGCCGCCCATCGAGATCCGTTGAAATTTCCTTCCTAGCGAGCGGGCGATCGAGCGGCCCAAAGACGTCTTCCCTACTCCGGGCGGCCCGACGAAACATAGAATCGGACCCTTCAGAACGGGTTTCAACTGCAACA
This sequence comes from Acidobacteriota bacterium, assembly GCA_030946965.1. Taxonomy (GTDB): domain Bacteria; phylum Acidobacteriota; class Terriglobia; order Bryobacterales; family Bryobacteraceae; genus JALYXS01. Next base: position 3,813 of record JALYXS010000268.1, on the reverse strand, counting down.
CCGCCAGGTAATCGAGAATGCGGTCCTTTACCTTTTCCAGATCGTAATGATCCTCGTCGAGGATCGCCGCCGCATGTTGCACGTTAACCGCTTCGCCCGAAGAAATATTCCACGGCAGCGACGACATCCACTCCAGATAAGTCCTGGTAACCGTGTGCTCGGGCGACATGGGCGAAATACGCGTCAGCCGGCGAAGCTCCTTCATGGCTTCCGCTTTCACTTCGTCCGGCATGCCCGCCGCTTCCAATTTCTCGCGCAGCTCCTCGGTATCGCGCTCGGCATCGTCGCCCTCGCCCAGCTCTTTCTGAATCGCCTTTAGCTGTTCGCGAAGATAAAATTCCCGCTGGCTTTGCGATAATTGCCCCTGAACCTGCGATTGAATTTTAGTCCTCAGCTCCAGCAGCTCGAGTTCGCGCGTGATCTGCTTATGAACGAAGCTCATCCGCGCGCGCACGTCGTTCTGCTCGAGCACCGCCTGCCGCTCTGGATGCGACAAGCCGGGAAGCGATCCCGCGACGAAATCCGCCAGCCGCCCGATTTCGGCAATGTTCGCGGCGGCCTGTTGAAGCTCGTCGGACATGTTGGGCGAGGCCGCCACGATCCGCTCGAAGGCGCTCAATACGTTTTGGCGCAGTGCTTCGAGCTCCGGAGTAATTTCCGGCTCCAGCTCGGGAAGCCGCTCGATATTGGCGCGCAGGAACGGTTCCGTGGCGGTATATTCGCGAACTCGAATTCGCGAAAGACCCTCGCAGAAAAGCAACTGTCCTTCTTTCATGCGAACGATCTTGTGGATCATCGCCACCGTCCCGCATTCATACAGTTCGCTGGGTCCCGGCGCATCGACGCGCGGGTCCAGTTGCGAAATCACGCCTAGCAGCCGGTTTTCTCCAAGTGATTCCACCAGCGCCACGGAACTGGTCCTCCCGACGGTCAAGGGAAGAAGCGCGTGAGGGAACAGCACGGTGTCGCGAACGGGGAGGATCGGCAACTCCTCAATTTCGGTCATAGAAGGATTGTCGCTCTACTGCCCGCGCGGGTAGCATCCAAGAATGTGCAATAGGTCCGCAAGCTCACGCAAATGCCCAATCGCGTTTTGGGCGTTGGGCGCATCCACACGGTCGAGAAAATCCAGATAGAAAAGGTACTCCCAGGGCTTGCCCCGAAGCGGCCGCGATTCGATCTTCATCAAATTCAAATCACGCAAAGCAAAGGCGCTCAGACATCGAAACAGCGCGCCGGGCGCGTTCCGCGTGGTGAAAACCAGAGAGGTCTTCCATTGCGTTTTGGAATTGTCCGGCATCGGAAAGCGCTTTAAAAACGCGGGTTGGCGCAACAGGAAAAAGCGCGTGAAATTGCGACGGTCGTCTTCGATCGATCGTCGCAGGATGCGCGCGCCGTAGGTCTCCGCCGCGACCGCGGAAGCAATCGCGCCAGCATCGGCAAGGCTCTCCTCCATAAGCATTTTCACGCTGCCGGCGGTATCGTAGAACGAAACTTTTTCAATTTGCGGGTTGCGCTCGAAAAAGTCGAGGCACTGATTCAGCGCCACGGGATGCGAATAGACCCGCTTGATCTTGGCGAACGAAACGCCCGGCCGCGCGATCAGGTTATGCACGATGCGGACATTGGTTTCGCCCGCGATCGGCAGCTCATAATGCAACAGGTGATCGTAATTCTCATGCACCGATCCGTGCAGCGTGTTCTCAATGGGAATCACGGCCGCGTCCGCTTTCCCACTCTTCAGGCTTCGAAAGACGTCGTCGAAGCGCTGGCAAGGCAGAAACGCAATCTCGTCTCCCAACAGCTTGCGAGCCGCCTCCTCGCTGAAAGCTCCCCGTTCTCCTTGGAACGCGACGTCCGGCAATCGATCCCTGTTGACCGGCGCCTTCATGCAACGTCCTTCGGCCTCGGCCCGTCCCATCGCTTGGCGAAAGCATCTGGCAGACCCATGAGATCGAGAACGCGATCCACGCTGTGGTCCACGAGATCCTGAATGCTTTTAGGATTATTGTAGAAACCGGGAATCGGGGGCGCGATAATGGCACCCATCTCGGTCAGAGCCACCATGGTTCGAAGATGGCCCAGGTGAAACGGGGACTCGCGCACCATCAGAATTAGTTTGCGCCGCTCTTTAAGAATCACATCCGCGGCGCGGATCAATACGTTGGAACTTACACCGGACGCAATGGCGGACATCGTTTGTATCGAGCAGGGCGCCACTATCATTCCGTCCGTGGGGAATGAGCCGCTCGCCAATCTGCAGGAAATATCTTCCAGAGGATAAAAATAGTGGGCCACTTGTTTTATATCGACGAGCTTCTTGCCTGTTTCGAGAAAAAGCGTCTTCTCGGCGGCGCGTGTCACGACCAGATGAATCGAAACGCCGTCCATTTGACGCAGCCGTTCGAGGAGGCGGACGGCGTATACGGCCCCGCTCGCGCCAGACATCCCAACCACGATGTTCGCGATTCGACTCATTCGTGTTGCCTCTGTTCTGAAATCGGAACAGTTGTCCCAGGTTTCAGTGCCCAATGTAACTTTAATTCGTTATATACTAATGCGGTATTCATACACACAGTTTATTTGGATTTTCTAGAGCCAAAATCATAGCATGGAAGAAGCGGGGCAAAAGCTCAAGCGAGCGCGCGAACGGTTGAACCTCCGATATCGGGACGTAGAAGAAGCGAGCATTCAGATCGCTAATCGCCACAAGAACGATGAGTTCATTATGGCCCTCAGCCGGCTGTCGGACATTGAAAACAAAGGCACTGTCCCCTCACTTTATAGACTTTACTCGCTATGTACGATATACCGCCTGGAGTTGCACGACGTATTGGACTGGTATGGAATCGACTTGTCCGCGCTACCTTCGGATGCCGCTTCTATCGAACTGGGGAAGACTCATCTGATTGGTTTCGCCACAAACGGGCACGGAGACATTCAAGTTCCGCTATCGCTCGATCCCGGCATTGATTTACGCCGGACCACTTACCTGAGCCGAATGATTCAGCGGTGGGGCAAGTTGCCCATGGCGATGTTGACTGGATTGGATCTGAAACATTTCCGGTACGCTTTTATCGGCACGGAAGACTGGAGCATGTACCCCATGATTCAGCCCGGATCGATGGTCTTGATCGACGACGGGCAACGCAAGATCGTAAGCTCCGGGTGGACCAATGAATTCGAGCGTCCGATTTACTTTCTAGAGCATCGCAACGGCTTCGCGTTTGGCTGGTGTACTTTAAGCGACAAGCAATTGGTCTTGCAACCTCATCCCAGCTCCATGTGCTCTCCCGAGATATACCGCTATCCCGAGAAAATCGACGTCATCGGCCAGGTAACCGGGGTGGCTATGCGTTTGGATCAGGTAAAACCACGGCGTGCTCGTACCTGAGCAGTTCTAAAATCGTTTGCAAGTCGGATAAAAAAAGCTTCCGTTCCACATCGCGGGTCTCGGCTGGCACGCAAGCTCGAAGTGAATTCAGCCGGCTCCAGCTAGCCAAAATCGTCTTTTTGTCTCCTTCCAGGCCCTCCAAATATTCCTCGATATCGGCTTTCTGCCGCTCCAGGTGAAGGCAAAGCCATTCCGCGAAAATGCGCAGATGGCTGTCCCGTAGCACCTCGTCAGCGGCATCCCCGCTAAAACGCTGGGAGAGGCCGAAATGCCGATACTCTCCAGTGTTGGGGTCGCGCAGAGAGGCCAGGTATTGTAGGCGTCCAAACAGCGTCGGGATCTGCGATAGCGTGTTTCGCCACAGATCCGAGGCTGGAGTCCGGTCCACCATGCCATTCTAGCCTGCTGGAAGATCGAAA
>JALYXS010000221.1 GCA_030946965.1 Acidobacteriota bacterium | reverse complement strand
CTGATGATGATCGAGCAACCGTTGAGTCACGACGACATCGTCGATCATGCCGCTTTACAGGCCCAGATCGAGACGCCGATCTGTCTCGACGAGTGCATCCGCGCCGCGCATCACGCCGAACAGGCGATTCAACTGCGGGCTTGCCGGATCATCAATATCAAATTGGGCCGCGTGGGCGGCTTTCGTGAAGCCAAGCGCCTGCACGATGTCGCGGAGAAAGCCGGCATTCCCGTTTGGTGCGGCGGCATGCTCGAATCGGGCGTCGGCCGCGCGCACAACGTCGCGTTGGCGACGCTGCCCAATTTCACTTTGCCCGGCGATGTTTCCGCGAGCAACCGATATTGGAAGCGCGACATCGTCGTGCCCGAAGTGGAAACGACCGGGCGCGGGACCATCGCCGTGCGGAACGATCCCGGGTTCGGGTATGCGATCGACCATGATTTCCTGCGAGAAGTAACTGTCCGCGAGGAGACCATTGCCTGAGAGTGGCGCCGGAATCCTCTACACTCTCATCGCGATCATGGTTGTGTTCTGGTCGGGCAACTACGTGGTCGCGAAAATCGCGCTGCGCGAGTTCCCGCCACTGCTATTGGGCGGCTTGCGAATTTCCTTGGCCGGGTTGCTCATGATTCCCGTTTACGCCTGGAAAGGCGGCAAATGGTCCCGCTCGGACGTTCCCATGCTCCTCGGAATGGGCATTCTCGGCGTCACTCTGAACCAAGTTTTTTTCATTCTTGGGATGAGCCGCACGACGGTCGCTCACTCTTCCATCATCATCGGAACCACGCCTGTCCTGGTCCTCGCCATCGCCGGCGCTTTGCAAATGGAACGTGTCACGCTAACGAAGATGGGCGGGATGGGCGTGGCGCTCGCCGGCGTCGCCATTCTGCAAGGCTTTCGCTCGCAATCTCCAGGCGGCGCCACGATGCTCGGCGACTTCTTTGTGTTCCTTGCCGCGCTTACCTTCGCGCTGTTCACGGTGATGAGCAAACGCGCCGGCCAGCGGCACGATGCCATTACGGTCAACGCGTTTGCGTATATCGGCGGCGCGCTCGCTTTATTGCCAGTCACCTTGTGGCAGGCGCGGACCGTTGCCCTCGCGTCCGTCAGCTCGGCCGCGTGGGCCAGCGTCGCCTACATGGCGCTATTCCCGTCGATACTGTGCTACCTGATTTACTACCATGCGCTGAAGCGAATCTCCGCCTCGCGCGTGTCGGCATTCTCATACCTGCAGCCGCTGCTGGCGATTCTGATGGCGGTTGCGATCCTCGGCGAGCGGCTAACGTGGCCGATCGCCGCCGGAGGAGCCGTTATCTTCACCGGGGTTTTCCTGACGGAGCACAGTTAAATGTCTGCCTTCGCCGGTCTGGTCCGCCGCAATTCTAACTATCGCTACATGTGGACCGGCCAATTGGTCAGCGAGATTGGCGACCACTTCAACAACATCGCCGTGTTCAGCCTGGCTCTTGCGCATACCAAATCGGGGCTGGTTGTGAGCGGCGTTATGCTGTCGCGCGCTGTCCCCGCGATTCTGGCGGGACCTATCGCGGGCGTGCTGCTTGACCGCCTGAACCGCAAGCAAGTGATGATTTGCAGCGATTTGCTGCGCGCGCTGCTGGCCCTCGGGTTCATTCTTTCCATCCATGAAAAGGGCACGTGGATGCTGTACGCCTTCAGTGCGCTGTTGATGTTTGCATCGCCGTTTTTCACCAGCGGACGTTCGGCGATTCTGCCCACCATCGCCACCGGCGAAGAATTAACGATCGCAAATTCGCTCACGCAAACCACCCAATGGACGACGTTGACGATCGGGACTTTCCTCGCGGGCGCGAGCGTCATGCAGTTCGGGTATAAGTGGGCGTTCGTGCTGAACTCGCTCTCGTTCCTGATATCGGCGTTCTGTATTTCGCGAATCCGCTTGGAACCCGGCGCGTTTCGGGCCAGGCGGGAGCTAGCGCCCGGCGTTCGCCCGTGGCACGACTACCTCGAGGGACTTCGGTACATTCGCGCCACTCCGCTCATATTCGCGATTTTCCTGGTCGGCGTCGGATGGGCCAGCGGCGGCGGCGCGGCGCAAATCCTGTTCAGCCTCTTCGGAGATCTCGTATTTCACCGCGGCGCGGCCGGCATTGGCATCATTTGGGGATGCGCGGGCGTGGGGCTCCTGATTGGCGGAACGTTTGCTCACTGGCTCGGCAAAAGAATCAGCTTTACGGGTTACAAGCGAACGATTGTAGTCTGCTACATCGTCCACGGCGGCGCTTACATCGTATTCAGCCAGATGCCCACGTTAGGATTGGCGCTAATCTTTATCGCGCTCTCCCGCGCGGCGGTGGCCGTGAGCTCGGTGCTCAATTATGCTCACCTCTTGCGGAACGTCGCGCACGAGTATCGAGGACGCGTGTTCGCGACGCTCGAATCGTTGGTCTGGTCGACCATGATGCTGTCGATGCTGGGCGCCGGAATTGCGTCCCAATATTACAGTCCGCGCGTGATCGGCGCGTGGGCCGGAGCGCTTAGTTCGACCACCGCGCTTTTCTGGGGGTGGGCGCACCTCACCGGACGGTTACCGGAACCTATCCCGCGCGATGTCATGCCACAAACACCCATTCCGCGGGAAGAGCTGCAAGAGGAGCCGGCGCTCCCGGCATGAAATTGGACGGAAAAGTCGTTCTAGTTACGGGTGCGGCGAAGCGCATCGGCCGCGCCATCGCCCTTCGTTTGGCCGCCGAGGGCGCCACGGTAGCCATTCACTATGGAACTTCGGAGGCGGAAGCCCGGCAAACCGCCCTTGAGTGCGGAGACGCCCCTCTGTTTCAAGCGAATCTGGAGAACGTGTCCGAAATTAAACGCATGTTCGCCGATCTGGAGCGGCGCTTGGGGCGATTAGACGGGCTGGTCAATAATGCCGCGCGGTTTACCCGCTTCGATCCGCTGGAAATTACCGAAGCGGACTGGGACTTCATCCATTCCGTGAACCTGAAGGGGGTGTTTTTTTGTTGTCAGGGCGCCGCGCGCCTGATGCAGAAGACCGGCGGGGGGCGGATCGTAAACATCAGTTCGCTCGGGGGCGTGAGTCCCTGGGCGGAGCACGCCCATTATTGCGCCTCGAAGGCCGGGGTAATCATGTTGACGCGGGCGCTGGCCAAGGCATTTGCACCCGAGATCTCGGTCAACAGCGTCGCCCCGGGGGTAATCCCGTTCGGGACGCCGGATATGCAGTCGGAACGTATGATTCAGGCCACCCCGGCACGCCGGGGAGGCCGGCCGGAGGAAGTCGCGGATGCCGTGGCCTATTTTCTGTCCGCGTCGGAATTCCTTACGGGTCAGTTACTTACCGTTGATGGAGGGCTGAGCCAGCGGTGATAGCAATTTAAGTGTTATCTGGAGAAATTATTAGGAAATTATTCGGACTTGTAATTGTTGCGGCGTTCGGCTTACTATAAATAGGTCGGAGGACTCTGATGGGAAATGGAAGGCTGAACAATTTGAAACACGCCGGATTGTTTTTGGCGTTGTTCGCGTTCGGAATGGTTAGCGTCGCGGAACGGAATGCTGATGGGAGCCCGTTGTCATCGAACCTATTTCAGAATAGCGGATTTTCGCCAGTGTTTTTTTCACCGGTGATACCTGTGATCCCCCCACCTTCATCGGCGGCGGGTTTGTCGCTTGGCACTGCCCCTAATCGAGCGGCAACATTTTCGGCCGCATCGCCGAACTTTTCGCCCACGTCGCCGAACATGGCTTTTGCTGCGTTTGGCTTGGGCGGATCCATGGGCTTCGGCGGATTTTCATCGTTTGGTTTTCACTCTGTTGCGGGATCTACAATTGCCCCAACGGTTGCGGCAGGACCGCCGTCCAACGCTCCTGTTTTGACTGTAACACCGCGTTTTTCCGGTGCCCCCACACTGGATCCCGAACCCGCTTCGATCTTCCTCTTTGGTTCTGGACTGATCGCGGTTGTTGC
>JALYXS010000218.1 GCA_030946965.1 Acidobacteriota bacterium | reverse complement strand
TGAAGTGTCCCGCCGCTATGTGTCCACACGAGTGTGGACACGGCACGCAAGAGTGCGCGCGCCACAACACCTCTACCGGATTCCAACCGTGATCACGGCGGCATTGCTTGCCACGCCGCCGATCGTGATTACCAGCGGAAACTCTCCGGCCGGCATGACGGGCACTCGCAAATTCACCTGTAGCAGTCCCACAAATCCCGGAGCGAGCCCGGCGAATTCGACCTGCGCCCCTTGCCCGCCAATGCTCGAAGCAACCAACGCCATGGGCCGCGAGAGCGGAGCGTCCGGCGCGGACGAACCAGTTGCAACGGGGTTGTCGACAGTGCCTTGGCCAGTCAGGTAAGCGGTAATCACCGTGCCTGGAACGGCGGAATGGGCCATGTCGTTTACGCTTCCGTCCTGGTTCTGCACGACGGCGCGGTTCTGCCCATACTGAAACAAACCCGGAGCGGTACTCTCAGTGCCGATGAACGTCGTGGTTGGAGAATTCGTCCCGGCCACGGAGAGAATCAGGCTCGTCGGTCCAGGCGCCGCCTCGAACGGAATTTGCGCATTGATCTGCGTGGGACTGACGTAGAACAACGGAGCGGCGACGCCTTTCACGCTGAGCGAAACGCCGCCGAGCGATTTCGGCAGAGGCACATCTAACGCGCTCGCCGTGCCTTGCGCCAGGTTCGTCCCGAACAAGGAAATAATCGAACCGGGAGCGATCTTGTCGGGCTGGAAACTCGCGGCATTCACCACTGCCGCTACCATCGCGGGCGGAAGTGAAGTGAGACCGAAAACCACCAGGCTATCCTGCGTGCCGGCATACACTTTGCCATTGGCAATGATGGGTACGGAAAACTTGACGTACGTGCCTAAGCTTCCGCTGAACAGTTCTTTCGTAAGATCGGCGGCATCGTAAGCGCGCAATTTCGCCGACGGATCGGCTACCCAGACAATTCCATCCGAATTTCCGTTTGCGGAGATGCTGGGCACCGTTCCGGGAAAGCCGAACTTCACCGCGCTTTGCGAGACGGCCGACGTCGAGAGAAGTCCGCCGGACAGTCGAAATGCTTTTAGCGCGTCTCCCGATCCCGAAAAATAGACCTGGTTGTGGAAATAGGCGGGAATACCGAATAACCCGCCCACGGCGCGTGGAAGGGATTGCACAATCTGACTGTCGCTGCCCGCTTGGAAGCGGCCCATGTTGTCGCGATCGAGGAGATAAATCCTGCCTTCTTTTCCCGCGCTCACCAGCAGATGCGGATGATCGGAACTGCCGGCCTCGTCGGGAAGCAACAGCGCGCCGCTAGACCCGGTATCCAGGTCTTTGGAATTCAAATCGGCCTGATTGAACGGGGCGAAATAATCGGCGACGCTCAAGCCCCCGCCGCCGGTCGAAAGCTTGATGAAACTCTCCCCCAAGTCGGCGCCGCCATTGTCCGCGTCGAAAGTTCCGTTTCCGGAAATTACATATATGTTGTTCGATGCGTCCGCGGCCGGCGCCGCGCCGCTGGCCCAAAAAGATCCCTGGCCGCCATTGGGCGTGCTGTTGTAAACCGATACCTGCCGCAAGGTTCGTGCATCGTAGCCGATCAGCCACCCGTGATACGTGCTCGCGTCGCAATGCGAAGACCAGGCGGTATATACGACGCCATTCAGCAGCAGCAATCCCGGGCGCTGCTTGTAATTCCTGGGGATAAACGCGACGGTGCTCCCGTGTTCGCCCGTGCCGGCAACCGATGCCTGAACCAGTACGCTGCGTTTTTCCGCGCCAGTCGTAATATCGAGCGCATGAAGGCGATGCGCGTATGCCGGTCCCGAGATATTTGGAAAAGGTTCCTTGGTCATCGCGACTACATATAGAGTTCCACTCGCGAGATCGATCACAGGCGTTCCCGTGATGCCGATTTCCGGAACGATCTGGCCGCAATTGAAAACATCCGCCTGGGGGACCGTGGTGATATTTGCCGCAGGATCGATGAAGCTCACATGCCATAGCGGCTCGGCGTTGGCGCCCGCGTTACTGGTGGCGTCGAATGCGTAAACGCTATCGTGCTCGGTCGCGACAAACACTACATCGTGGACTCCTTTGCCGGGAAT
>JALYXS010000174.1 GCA_030946965.1 Acidobacteriota bacterium | reverse complement strand
AAAATGCGCTCTATAGCGCGTACGGCAACCGGCAGATCTCGACAATTTACACGCCAACGAACGAGTATCAAGTGGTCACCGAAGTCGAGCCGCAATATCAACGCGATCCCGATGAGCTTTCGAAACTCTATATCCGCGCGCCCGGCGGCCAACTAGTTCCGCTCGACGCCGTTTCCAAACTGACGCGCACCGTGGCCCCGTTGACCGTCACCCACATGGGACAGCTTCCGGCTGTGACGATTTCGTTCAACTTGAAGCCGGGCGTTTCGCTGGGAGATGCCGCAAATCTGGTCGAGAAATCGATCCAGGATCTGCGCATGCCCGCGAATATTACCCCGAGTTTCCAGGGAACCGTACAGGCGTTTCAATCTTCATTCAAGGGCTTGTCGATTTTGCTGATTGTCGCCGTGCTCGTCATTTACATGGTGCTCGGAATTCTGTACGAGAGTTTCATTCACCCGCTTACGATTTTGTCGGGTCTTCCATCGGCGGTTGTGGGAGCGCTCCTTACCCTCAAAATTTTCCACATGGATCTGGATCTCTACGCCTTCGTCGGTCTGATCATGCTCTTCGGAATCGTCAAAAAGAACGCGATCATGATGATCGATTTCGCTCTCGAGGCGCAGAGGTAAGAGGGCAAGAGCCCTCTCGATGCAATTTACGAAGGCTGCACGCTACGTTTCCGCCCGATTATGATGACGACGCTTGCCGCTCTGTTCGGGACGCTGCCGATCGCTATCGGAGCGGGCGCGGGCGCCGAATCGCGACGGCCTTTGGGGCTCGCGGTAGTTGGCGGCCTTCTCGTCTCGCAATTGCTGACTTTGTATATTACGCCGGTGACTTATCTCTACATGGAAGCCTTTCAACAGAAGCTTCGCGGGCGGCGCGGCGGGAAACGCGCGGCAGTTTTGCAGCGGCAGCCGGAACTGGCGTTGAAGCATTGAGCGCTTTGAGGACATGGAGCAGCCTGCGCCGTCTGATACTTCTGTTTTTGCCGATCAACCTCGCGCTGCTTTGCGCCGCGAGCGTACACACCGATTTCGAGGGCGGCTCCCTAGGCCGGGTCGAGAAGGTTTCCAATACGCACTTCCGGCTGGGAGTTAAGGGCGAGAAAGATCAAGACGGCCGCAATCGTCAAGCCGACTGGTATTATTTCCGCATCGACAACGCAGGCTCGCGGCAACTGACGTTCGAGATGATTGATCTGCCGGGCGAATACAATTACCAGCCAAATAGGGGCGCGGTTACGCAGGATACGCCGCCCGTCATCAGCTACGACGGTAAGATTTGGCGGCACGTGACCGCATTCGAATACGATTCCATTGAACCGAAGCTTGTTCTGCGTGTCCGCCCTTCCGGCGCGCGCTTCTGGATCGCCCACACGCCTCCCTATACCAACGGGAATTTGGCCCGCTTACGCGACGACATCCACCGCAATCCCGAATTTCACGAGCGGGTAATCGGGAAAACTCCTGGGGGCCGGCAAATGTTGTTGTGGACCATTGGTGTCCAGGCGCCAGGCAAGAAGACCGCGTGGCTCATGTTTCGCCAGCATAGTTGGGAGACAGGGAGTTCGTGGGTGGGTGAAGGCGCGGTGCGGAAGCTTCTGGGCGCCGATGCGCAATCGCTGCGGGATCGCGCGATCTGGAAAATTTTTCCGCTTTGCGATCCAGACGGCGTTGCGCGCGGCGGGGTTCGCTTTAACGTGAACGGCTACGACCTCAATCGCAATTGGGATGTTACGGACCCGGTCAAGATGCCTGAAGTCGCCGCGCAACGGCAGGCAATCAAGACGTGGCTCGATTCGGGCAATCGGATCGATCTATTCTTCTCGCTACACAATACGGAGCTTGCCGAATACTTGCAGGGATCTCCAGGAGCGAATACGAATCCCGCGGCATCGGCCCTGTCGCATCGCTTCTTCGATATTCTCTCCAGACAGACAAGTTTCGCTCCCACGCGCCCGCTCTTCTTTGCCGATGAGACAACCACGGCTGGAAAGAAGGGACGGATGACCGTCATCCAGGGCCTCTCGGCGGACTTCGGAATCGCCGGTTTCCTCATGGAGCAGCGGATCTCGTTAAATCCGAAGCTTGGCGGCCTGCCCGAAATACCCGACCGTTTAAAATTCGGGGCGGAGTTGGTCCGTTCGATTGCGGAGGCGTTGAAACAGTAATCGCGGATGCCACCACTTGTCATCGTGTTTGCGAGGGCGCCGGTTCCGTTTGCGGTCAAGACGCGGTTGATTCCTCACATAGGCGCAAGTGCCGCATGCCGCCTGCATGAAGCCTTCGTGCAAGACACGTTATCCACCTTGACCGAGCTGCGCGCCATCCGCGACGTGGAGTTACATACCGATGCCGCCTCAAATTGGCATGGCGCGTCAGCCCGCGGCCACAAATTGCAAGCTTCTGGCGATCTCGGAGCCAGAATGCTTGCGGCGCTGGGCAACGGTTTGGCCGAGGGCCGTCCCGTGACGATGATTCTCGGGAGCGATTCGCCGACTTTACCGGCTGCGTTTGTTTCCGAAATTTTGGAGTGTCCGGCGGATGTTTGTCTGGGTCCGGCGACCGACGGAGGTTTCTATGCGATCGCCTGCCGTCGAACGTCGCCCGCAATGTTTGACGGTGTAACGTGGTCCTCGCCGCATACTCTGGAACAGACGAGCCGGGCCATTCAGCAAGCCGGCTTAACGGTTGCGCTCGGTTCGCTTTGGTACGACGTGGATACGAAGGAAGATCTGGAGCGCCTGATTACGGACCCGAATCTGAGAACGGCGGCGCGACTAGCGCTCATGGCCGAAGGACTGATACCGTAGCCCAATCGTCCCGCTGCCGCCGAAACGGAATGGCGAAACAATTGGGTAGCGTCACGTCTTTGCGATTCATGTAAGCGGGAACGCCAATCGGCGCGCTTCGCGCGCGCCAGCGATACGTCCCGTGCAAGAGATCCCAAATTGCCAGGCCGCTCGACCAATTCGAATCCGTGTTTTCAAGAATTGCCTCATGATGAATCCCATGTATTCGCGGCGTAACGATCAGGAAGCTCAACACGTGCTCCATGCGCTTCGGCAATCTCACATTCGAGTGGTGAAATAAGATGGAAGCGAACAGCGACGTTTGCCAAATCGAAAGCGAGCGGGGCGACGCTCCCACGACCGCAATCTGCGCCAGTCTCCAAGGAACCGAGAGCAGCATTTCGCCAAAGTGAAACCGGAGCGCGGTGGATGCGTCCAGATCCAGATCGATGTGATGGACCAGGTGGAATCTCCACAGCCACGGTACTTTGTGCGTGAGCACGTGCCAGAGGTAAAGGCCATAATCCAGCAGCACGACACCGATCGCCACTTGAGCGCCGCTGGATTTTGCCAGGCGCGGAGTCAAGCCCCAACCTCGGTGGTACACATAACGCGCGAGCCGGAGCGAAAGCGGACGTTCGGCAATTTGGATCGCAAGACCCGCTCCGGCGGCAATG
>JALYXS010000167.1 GCA_030946965.1 Acidobacteriota bacterium | reverse complement strand
CAACGGGGCACGACCGTGCCGGTGGATTGAAGCTTTAACTCATAGAACGCATCTCCTCATAAAGCGCGGACTGCAGGCGCGCGATCTGGTCCCAGCCGTAGCGGTTTTCAGCCGTGGCTCTTGCCGCTCGCTCCAGGCGGCGCCGCTTATCCGGTCGCGCCATTAGTTCGACGATCTCGTCCGCAAAACATCGCGCCGAATCCGCGACGGCCAGATCTTCGCCGGGCAAAACGTCGAGCCCGTTAATACCCGAGGTCGTGCTCACGACGGCTTTCCCCATTGCCATCGCTTCCAGAATTTTGATGTTCGTTCCCGCGGAAGCTACCAGTGGCGCGATGACGATCTGGGCGCGTTCGTAAGCCGGGCGCACGTCCGCCACGAATCCCTCCAGCTCGATTCCATCCTGCTGCAAACCCGCTGCTAGTTTTGGGACGTTGTAGAACTGGAGGAAATATTCGTGCCGGCTTCCGGCGATCACATGCAGCCGCGGCTTCTCGCCTTTAATCAAGGGCCAGACTTTGTCCAGGAAGAATTCAAGCGCAAGAAGATTGGGAAGGTGCGCGAAGGATCCGATGAAAAGCAGCCGCCCCGCTTCCGGTTCCAATCCGCCCGGTTGAAAGCGGTCTAAATCAACGCCATTGGGGAGCACGAAGCCGTTCGCTCCCACCGTTTCTTTGTCTTTCTTCGACATCGTAACCACGCGATTGACGCGTCTCCAGGCGTTCGTCTCAAACATGCGCCAACGATCAAACTGGTATCGTAATTCCCAATCATTGCCATGGTTTAGAAGCTGTTGTAGTAGGTCAAAGGTGATGTCGTGTTCCACCAGAACGGTCCGGGCTGGAGCGCAGTCTTCGGCGTACTGGGCCATCTGGGTGAATTCCAGTTGGGCGATAGACGGCTTCCACTTCCGCGCCGTCTGGCGTACCGCGGCGTGGAACGCTGGAACATCGAATTCTTCTACTACGTCAGGCCGGCCAATGCCCTTGCGAAAGTGACTTCCCGTTCGGCGCACCAGCACGATTTCAGAGCAGCACGAGAGCAATTCGGGCGGCGGTGGGTCGAGTTCGTCACAGAATGCCATTACGACTTGATCGTAATTCGCAGCGGCGCGCGACATAAGATTAAACATACGAACCGCTCCGCCATGTGATAAAGGATATGGGAGATATGGCGTTACGATTAGAACGACGGGTGAGCCGGTCGGAACGCGGCCCGGAAACACAGCCACATCCCCACCCGTGAGTGCTAAGATCTCATCGTCCGGCGCCACTCCTTGACGATTGCGTCTAGGAACAGCGCGGAGGGCAAGCTTCCAGGCTTCGGGAATGGCTCTGATTGCGGCCCGGTTGTTTTGAATCGAGAGTAGCAGGAGTCGATCAATCGCCTGAGTCCATAACCGACGGAACGTCTTTCTGGAGGCTATGGCCGTTGTCAGAAATTTCAGGTAATTGATTTCAATATAGCTGGCAAGTTGATCAGGTGTATAGTGCTTTGAAGTAGTCGCACGGTGCTGGTGTATGACTTTCGAATCGGCCGCAAAAACGGTTGGCCATCCCTGGAGCCATGCGCGATAACCCAAATCCAGATCCTCTACGTAAGCGGGTTCATAAATTTCGCTTACGCCGCCTAACGAGCGCAGTTTCGACGTGGAATACAGCGAACAGCCACCGCTCCCATACAGCACGTAAGTCAAGTTCTCGCCGGGAATAGGATCGTCGCATCGCACGGGAAAATCCATTGGGGCAGTCTGCCGCATCACCGCCTTGCCAGTTTCCTCCCTTCGTACCCCTTCGGGAAAAAAAATCTGAGCGGTTGCGCTGAATAGGCCCGGTACGGCAGCGAAGGCGTGAAGCAGCGGCCCGAAAAACCCGGGTTGCACGCGCATGTCGTTGTTCAGGAGGCAAATGTGCGAGTAGCGCGCCTGGGCGATTCCCCGGTTCACCGCTCGCGCAAAGGAGAGCGGTGCGCTGCTGCTTACGACTACGATAGCGGGGTAATTGGCGCGCAACCACTCGGACGTGCCATCTTCGGAACCGTTATCCACGACGATGATTTCGGATTCAAAACGATCCAATTCCGTCAGCAGTTTCGGCAGACATTGCTCAAGTAGAATCTTTCCACTCCGAGAGGGAATGACGACCGAGATACCCGAGGGTGGAACGGCGGCCAGCACTAAGGGCCGGGCGGCCTTCCCCACCCGAAGCGATCCAGCGATCCGCGCCGCGAAATGCAACAGCGGGATGCGCGCTTTACGCAGGTG
>JALYXS010000157.1 GCA_030946965.1 Acidobacteriota bacterium | reverse complement strand
GCCCGGCCCCGCCGATGCGCCCGGCAGAATGCGCTGCAAAGCCCGGTTCACGCGCTGAATCGTCCCGTCCGGTCCGACGGAGATCACGCCCGTGGGGATGCTTTCAAGTATCGCCTCGGTGAAGCGGCGGCGGGCGTCGAGTTCCTTGCCGTTCGCTTCCAGTTCACACGTCATCTGATTGAAGCCGCGCACTAGTCCCGCTAATTCATCGATTGCGCCCACTTCCACTCGATACTGTAAATTGCCTTTGCTCACCTGTTCGGCCGCGTGCACCAGCGCCGCGATTGGCACGCTGATCTGCTTGGCGAGGAAAAGCGCGATCCACGTTGCCACGAATAGAACGAACAAACTGATCAGCGCGAGTAACAGCAAGGATGTCTGCCGGATATTTTTCCGCTGCAGCGTCAGCTCGCCGTATGCCGCGTTATACGATTCGATCTCGTGCTCTTTTTGCGCCACGTCGAGCGGAATGCGAGCGGCCAGCACGACGGAACCGATTTCCCTTCCGGCGAAGTGGACCGGGCGCCGGGCATAGGCGATGTCGCCATTTTTCACGAGCTGTTTGGGCATCGTCCCCCAAACGCTTACGGGCGCGTGGCCTTGAAGCGGAAGCACCTCCGCCGCGACCAGTCCGTGTTCGTCGCAAAATTGCTTCAGATAATTGTTCGCGGGCCGCACTCCCGCGAGTTGCAGCCGCGCTTCGGGAGACGCCGCCAGAAGCGCGGCTTGCGCGTCCACTTTGTCCTGCATCTCTTTTTTGAGAGATCCGGCGATCTCGATAAAGTTCAGACGTTCGGCCTCGACCGGCCGCGTGAACCACTTTTCCAGATTGCGATTCAGCACGTTCACGCTATAGAGAACCATGAAAAACACCGGCATGAAACTCAGCGCCAGAGCTCCCAACACCAGCTTGGTCTTAATTCGCGAACCTTCGCGGTTGCTGCGCCGCTCGATGTAAAGCTTCACGCCGGTGCGCACCAAAATGAAGCCGAGCGTCACCATCAGAACGAAAATCAGAGTGGAAACAGCCCAGAGGATGAAAGTCTGCTCGGGATCGGCGGGTGCGTACGGGCCGAAGTTAAACGATCCCTGCCATACAACGAGCGTGATCGAGATCAGCAGGATAACGATCGCCGACGCGTAGAGTAAGCGTTTGCGCATGGCGTGGAGAGCTCGATTTCAGTATAGCGGCGGCTTTCCTAGAGAGATCGAACGGCGCTCTCGACTTCTTTCGCCAACGCGGCGTAATCTTCTCCTTGAAGCCGCATGGGCGCGCCGAATCTTACGGTCACCGGGCCGCGCGCCGGGAATTTCGCCGTTGCGGGCAGAACGTGATCGAGGCCCCTCAGCCGAATCGGAACGACTGGCAGGCCGAGTCTTGAGGCGATCATGCCGACGCCCGGCTGAAACGTCCCAATCTCGCCGGTTTCGGTGCGCTTGCCTTCCGGGAAAATCAGAATCGACCAGCCTTCGCCGGAGAGATCGCCCATGTAGCGCAGAGTTTCGCGCGCTCCAGCCTCGCGCTGCGGTATCGGAAATAGATTGAAGAACAGAGCCGAAAGATAGTAATTCAGGCTGCTGGTGAACCATTCCAGACGGGTATGCCCGCGCGGATTGAAGTGCGCCTGGAAAAATTCTTTCGCGGCGGCGGGCGCCACGCGATAGCGCCATCGCGAGGGGAGGGCATCCAGAATCGCGGGTCCATCGAAAAAACTTTGGTGATTCGCGGCGAACAGGACCGGGCCACTCAACGTTTGCAGGTTCTCCAACCCTTCGGCGCGAACTCGCGCGAAAACGCGAGCGAGGGGGAGAATCCAAACCGGCAAGGTCAAGCGGCGGATCGATCGCGCCGCGAAACTCCTATTCCAGGCCGGAAACAGGAGCGGGGTAGATGCCTGCGAGCGAATTCGCTCGACGAGAGTTCGCAAATCGCCAACCGTGCGCGCGTTGGTGAACGCCCCTTCGTCGATCGCGCCTTTTTGTTCGAGCGCCATTAGCAATTCCACGCGATCGAGCGAGCTTAGCGCCAAGCCGGCCAGGCTGGTCTCAGCGGTGATTGGGCCATGCACGTATTTCTCGAGGACCGATTCGAGGCCGCCGGACGCCGTCCCCGCCGATGGCATCACCCCGCTCCGCGCCCATTTTTGAATCTCGCCGCGCTTGAGCTTGCGCGTTCCCTCGGTTCGCGGGAGCTCTTCGCCCGGCCACAACGAGAAGCCTCGAATCTTCTGATGGCGTTCCAGCTTCGCATTCGCTTCCTTCACGACCT
>JALYXS010000141.1 GCA_030946965.1 Acidobacteriota bacterium | reverse complement strand
CATGAATTGGAACGAACGGCCGCACCGGCGATTGAATCCCCTCACTCGCGAATGGGTCCTCGTGTCCCCGCAGCGCACCGATCGGCCCTGGCAGGGTCAGGTCGAAAAAACCGCGCGTCCCGTGGATGTTGAATACGATCCGAAGTGCTATCTTTGTCCCGGCAACTCGCGCGCGGGCGGCGCCGCCAATCCGCCGTACACCTCCACATTTGTCTTCGATAACGATTATGCGGCGTTGCGCCCCGATACGCCGGAAAGCGTCTTCGACCAGGGCGGTTTGCTAGTCGCCAGAGCGGAAAAAGGTATATGCCGGGTGGTCTGCTTTTCTCCGAATCACAGCCTGACGGTGGCGCGAATGAGCGTGCCCGCGCTCCGGCGCGTGGTCGATGAGTGGGTCGCGCAATTTCGCGAATTAGGCGCCATGCCGTTCATTAATAATGTGCAGATATTCGAGAATCGCGGGGAGATGATGGGCGCGAGCAATCCTCATCCGCATTGTCAAATCTGGGCCAACGAGTCGCTGCCGAACGAGATTATCAAAGAGCAATCGGCGCAGGTGGATTATTTTCACGCGCACAATTCATGTCTGTTGTGCGACTACCTGAAGCTGGAACTCGCGTCGCGCGAGCGGATTGTGTGCGAGAACGATTCGTTCGCCGCGATCGTTCCATTCTGGGCGGTGTGGCCGTTCGAAACAATCGTAATCTCGAAGACTCATGTGAATTCGATCGACGGACTGCAAGATGCCGCGCGGGACGCCCTGGCCGATATCCTCAAGCGGTTGACCGCGCGTTACGACAATCTTTTCGAGGTGTCGTTTCCCTACACCATGGGTTTTCACCAGCATCCGGCGGACGGCGCGGCGCATCCCGAGTGGCATCTGCATGCGCATTTTTATCCGCCGCTTCTGCGCTCCGCCACGGTGCGGAAGTTCATGGTCGGTTACGAGATGCTAGGCATGCCGCAGCGCGATATTACGGCGGAATCCGCCGCCGCGCGATTGCGCGACTTGCCGGAAAAGCACTACCTGGAATCGTAAACTCAATTTGCCTATCTATATCCGCGTGCTGGTCCAATGCAGATAACCGATCAGCGTTTTACCGTCGATCAACTGGTTGGCGCGAATCATTTCGTCGATTTCTTTCTTGGTGAACCAGCGCGTCTCGATCCGCTCATCGTCCATTGGGGCGGCATCGCCCGCCGTCAAATCCGTCGCGAGAAAGATCGTCATCTTCTCCTGCACGTAGCCCGGACTGGGATAGAACGTCACCATCTTTTTCCAGGTCTTCGCGCGGTAACCGGTCTCCTCGGCTAGTTCGCGCTTCGCCGCCTTCAAAACCGGCTCCCCTTCATCTATCTTGCCGGCCGGCAATTCCCACATCGCCTTCTCCGCCGGCAAACGATACTGCCGCACTAAGAGCACGCGCTTTTTCTCGTCGACGGCCATCATTACGGCCGACCCGTTGTGCCGCACGATTGACCGCTTGATCTCAAAACCGGTTGGGTCCTTGGCATCGTCCTCGGTCACCCAAAACAACTTGCAGCGGTAACGCTCCTCGGAAGCAACGATCTTCATTAGCAATTGGCCTTGTAGCTTTATTGTGTAGCTTTGGTCAGCGTGACCGTCCCGGTCTTCTCGAGCGCCTTCTGGATCTTCGAAGCGTCGCCCACCACGACGATGGTCGCGTTGTCCGGCGCCATATACTTCTTGGCAACCTTCTCGATCTCGTCCGGCTCCACGGAGCGGACGTGCGTCGTATAAGTTTCCAGGTAATCGTTCGGCAATCCCATCAGTTTGATGGTTGCCAGTTGGTCGGCGAGCCCGCTCTGCGGCTCCAGGCGGATGAGATAAACTCCATTTAAATAGTTCTTGGTATCGGTTAGCTCTTCCGCTTTCACGGGGTCTTTGCCCATCTCCCCGAGGTCGTCCAGAAGCGCCTGCATGGCTGGTTCCACCACATCGTTCCGAACCTCCGTTACGGCAGTCATGACGCCGGTCTCCTGCCGCCGGTCGAATTCTGTATGCGCATCGTACGCGTAACCGCGCTTTTCGCGAATATCGTTGAACAGCCGCGAATCGGCGGTGCCGCCCAGAATGGCCGATCCCACAATCAGCGGAAAAAGCTCGGGCGATTTGTACGTGGCCGACAATTTGCCAACGCGAATATCGGCCTGCGCCGAACCCGGACGATCGACCAGTACAATCTGCCGCTTGCTTTCTGGCGGCGCGCCTGGCGAGTACGCGGGAGCTTCCTTGCCCGTCCACGAACCGAGCCGTTCGGTTATCATCTTGGTTATTTCCGCGCGCGGCGGCAGCTTTCCAATCACAATCAGGTACGCGCGATTCGGCGTCAGGTAGCGGTCGCGAAAATCGACAAGCGCCTTTTGATCCAGAGCGTCGAGCGCGGCGGCCGTTGGCCCAATATGGGAATACGGATGACTTCCGAAAACCAGTTCGCTCATTTTTTCCCGCGCCAGGTAATCCGATTCCGAGCGTTGCGCCAGCAGCGCCTGCTTGCGATTCTGTTTCTGGAGCGCAACTTCATCCATCGGGAAATTAGCGTTCAGCAGAACGTCGCCGAGTAGCGCCAGCAGCTTCGGCGCATTCTCGGCCAGGCTGCTGCCCGAAAGGATTAAACTGTCCGCCGTGGAGTGTCCCGTAAGACTACCGCCAATTGCGGCAAGCTCTTCCGCGATTTGGCGCGACGTGCGCGTCTTGGTTCCCTGCGTCAGCAGCGTGGCGGCGCTATCCGAAAGGCCCGGCAAATTCGGCGGATCGAACTTCGACCCCGCATGAAAGGCCAGACGGACTGTTACCAGCGGAAATCGCGAATCCTCCGCCAGTACGATGGATAAACCGTTCGGCAGCTTGCTCTCCGAAACTGGCGGCAACTTGTAAGACGGGATCGCGGGCGTTTCCGGCGGCTTGGTCCGGTCTACTGTCTGGGCGCTCACAACCAACTGCCAGGCAAAAAACATCGTTGCGGCGGTTCTCATTTGCTCTCCTTTGCGGGCGCGGTCGCGGGCGGCGCGGGCTGAATCTCAAGCACGTCTCGCTGCGACGCCACCAGATACTTGCGGGCAGCGGCCTGAATCTGGGCCGGAGTAACCGCCAGAAACTTGTCCATTTCCGTATTGATCGCGGAAGGATCGCCGTCCAAGATTTCGTATTTTCCCAATAGTTGCGCGCGGTTCAAAGCGCTCTGCAAGCTGCCAATACGCTGCGCGCGGAAGAACGTTCGAGCCCGGTCGAGTTCTTTTTGATCCACGCCGTCTTTCTGAATGCGCGAGATCTCGTCCTGCACCTGCGAAACGATATCGGCCGCTTTGAAGTTCGGTTTGTACAGTAAGAATAGCGCATAATCCTGGGGATCTTTGTAATCCGATGCGCTGGCGAACGGCCAACCCAGGTCGCCTTCATACTGCACGACGGATTGTTTGCCTTTGATCAAATCGAGCTGAAGCCGGGAGCTCTCGCCGCCTGTAAGCAGCACGTCGGCCATGCCCAGAGCGTAATAATCCGGCGAACGCCGTTTCGGGCCGGGATAACCGAGCACCAAGCCGGGAACTTTCGCCAGCGGATCTTTGTAAAGTTCCGTTTTCGCCTGCGTCTTGGCCGGTTCAGTCAAATCGGGATGCTTCGGCTGAGGTTGAGGCGGGATATCGCCAAAGTATGTCTCCATGAGCTTCTTGGCATCCGCAATTTGAATGTCGCCGGCAATCACCATCACCGCATTATTCGGCGCGTAGTAGGTCTTGAAAAACTTCGATACATCGCCGAGCGACGCAGCGTTCAGATCCTCGAACGAGCCGATTAATGAGTGCGAACTTTGCCAGTTTTGATAGGCCAGCAGCGGCCATTTATCCACGATGGCTGTCGCGTACGGCCGATTGTCGAACGAAAGGCGCCGCTCCTGCTTCACCGCTTCCTTTTGATTTGTCAGATTCTCCGCATTGATGGCAAGGCTGCGCATGCGGTCCGATTCGAGCCAGAGCGCGACCGCCAGTTTATTCGAGGGGAGCGTTTCGTAATAATCCGTGTAGTCGGGGTGCGTGGACCCATTGTCGAAACCGCCATTCGACTTGATGTATTTCGAATGGATGCCCTTGGGGGCGTTCCCGGACCCTTCGAACATCATGTGCTCGAACAGGTGCGCGAATCCCGTGCGGCCTTTTTCTTCGGCCCGGGCGCCTACATTGAAAATCATGTATACGGCCACGACAGGTACGGCATTGTCTTGCGACAGAATGACGCGCAGTCCGTTCTGGAGCTTGTATTTTTCGATCGGGATAGTGACGTCGGCAGCCTGCGCGGAAAGCGCGGCCACGAACGGGAATAACCAAAAGCGAGATTTCATATTTTGTTCTTGCGGATTGCCGCGGCAAACCGTTCCTTTGGGAGAGTGTTTAGTATATCGTGCGGCGTCAGCCAGCCCCGCCGCGCGGTAATCACGCCGTAACGCATGTTCAGCAGGTGTTTCGGATGATGCGCGTCGGTGGAAATCGTAAATCTTGCGCCTTTGGCCTTTGCGCTTTTAACCATTTGCGAACCGAGGTCGAGGCGCTCGGGGCTGGCATTGATTTCGAGGGCCACGTTGCGGCGCACCGCTTCCGTAACGACGCGCTCGAAATCGAAAGGATAGGGATCTCGATTGAGCAGGAGCCGCCCGGTCATGTGCCCCAGCACCGTCAAGTGCGGGCACTCGATCGCGCGCAAAAAGCGCTCCGTCATTTCGGCCGCTTCCAGATT
>JALYXS010000138.1 GCA_030946965.1 Acidobacteriota bacterium | reverse complement strand
GTCGCCGGGCGACCGCAAGACCGTCGTGCGTTCGAGCTTTGGCCTGTTCTACGACCGTATTCCGTTGCGCGCCACGTCGAACGCTCTGCAGCGCGATGGAACCAAGTACCGGACGGCGATTCTACCTTTCGGCGCGCCGGCCGCGCCCGTTTTTCCGGCGGTGTTGCCGGCCTTTCCAAGTGGATTGCTCGCGAGCGTCACAAATATCGATCGCAACATTCGCAATAGCTACAGCGTGCAAGCGGCCATTCAGGCGGAGCGGCAAATCGGCGCGGCGACTTCGATTTCCGTGGGCTACCAGCACCTGCGCGGCATCCACATTCTGATGTCGCGAAATATCAACGTGCCCGTTCTTTCGGCCGCGGATGCCACCCGCCTAAATGTCTTCAATCTCGGGAGGCCCGATCCGCGCTTTGCAAACGTAAGCCAGTACGAGAGCGCCGGCGATTCCTATTTCGACGGGTTGACCGTTTCCGTGAATCACCGGCCCGCGGGATGGGCC
The DNA here is from genome assembly GCA_030946965.1 of Acidobacteriota bacterium. Lineage (GTDB taxonomy): Bacteria > Acidobacteriota > Terriglobia > Bryobacterales > Bryobacteraceae > JALYXS01. The sequence goes on along the minus strand of JALYXS010000138.1, from coordinate 5,615 downwards.
AGCGTCCGCCTTTCTTACACTTTTTCGAAGTCGATCGACGACGCGGGAAACGCATTCTTCAGCACGCCGCAGAATAATTTCAATCTACGCGACGATCGCGGATTATCGCTTAACGACCAGCGTCGCCGGCTCTCGTTCAGTGGCGTGCTGCAGTCTCCCAACAAAATGCTTCTCCGGGGTTTTGAAACGAGTTTCATTTTCGCTTATGCGTCGCCGCTGCCTTTTAATGTGCAAACCGGGACGGACCGCAACAACGACACGAACATAAACGACCGTCCCGTAGGCTTGGGCCGCAATACGGGCGTGGGATTTCCTTCGGCTTCGCTCGACGTACGGGTTTCGCGGATGTTCCACTGGCGCGAGCGCGTCGGGATAGAGACTCTGGCCGAGGCTTTTAATATTCTGAATCACACGAATCTGCAACTGCCGAATGGGAATTTTGGACCTGGGCTCGTTCCGGCTCCCGGATTCGGAGTGGCCACCGCCGCCGGCGATTCGCGACAACTGCAATTAGGATTGCGAATCGGCTTCTAGCACAATGAACCATAGATGCTTTTGGCGCTCGATGTCGGAAACTCCAACGTTACCGTCGGCGTATTCGACGCCGGGCGGCTGATCGATCACCGGCGCCTGCGCACCGTGCGCGAGCAGACGTCCGACGAGTGGGGCATTCTGCTGCGAAATCTCTTTTCCCTTGCGTCGCTCGATATATCGAAGATCGATGGAATCATCGTTGCGAGCGTGGTGCCTCCGCTCAATTCCTCGCTCGCCCAGATGGCGCAGTGTTACTTCCATACCGAAGCGATGTTCGTGACGCCGTCTACCGATACGGGGCTGACGATCCGTTACGATCATCCGCATGAGGTGGGCGCCGACCGGCTGGTGAACGGTGTCGCGGCGTTTACGAAATATGGCGGCCCGTGTGTCGTAGTGGATTTGGGAACGGCAATTACATTCGACGCGATTTCGGCCAACGCGGAATATCTGGGCGGCGTAATCGCGGCCGGAATCGGGATCTCCATGGAGGCGCTTTTCAGCAAGACCGCGAAGCTGCCGTATGTCGATTTTCGCGCGCCAGGGCAGGTGATCGGAACCAATACCGTGGCGAGCATGCAATCGGGGCTGTTCTACGGAGCGCTGGGAGCGATCGACGGAATTCTGGCGCGCCTGATTGATGCTTTAGGACCGAAAACGCGAGCCATTGCAACCGGTGGTCAAGCCGCGCTGATCGCGCGAGATTCGAAATACATCGAAACGACCGACGAGCATCTCACGCTTGAAGGATTGCAAATGATTTGGGAACGGAACCGCCGCCAGTGAGCCCGGAACCGAACTGGACCGCGAATTACTTCAACTACTTCACGGAGATCGAGGAACATTTCCAACACGCGCGCGGAACGAGCCTGTTTCTGCTGTCTCCGCTCGATTGGGCGCTAATTGAAAGCTGGAAAAACTCGGCCGTGCCGCTCGAAGCGGTGCTGCGCGGAATTGACGCGGCGTTCGAGAAATGGCGCGGGAAGAAACAGAAAACGCAAATGGTGAATTCGCTCGCGTTCTGCGCGCAGGCCGTGTTGGCTGAGGCGAAGCGCAGTCCGGAATCGGGGCAACCCGGCGGCTCCCGTTCGCAGCCGTTTCCCGAAGAAGATTTGCGGCGCTACCTGGCTGGGAACGCCGATGCCCTCCGGCAAAGCGGCCTGCGGGAGTTGACCGGCATCGCGGATTCTCTTGATAATTTGGCGGCTGAAACGCACACCGATTTTGAAGCTTTGGAACAGCGGCTCACGGTGATGGAGCAGCGCATGATCGCGATTGCGCGCGCGCGGGAGACGGAAGAAGAAGCGCTGATCTCGCGGCGCGAGCTCGACGCGCAATTGCGGCCTTATCGCGGTAAGATGACGGCGGATCAGCTTTCGATGCTGGAGCGGCAGTATCTGGAACGGCGGCTGCTCGAATCCGCGCGCCTGCCTCGCTTGAGCCTTTTTTACCTTTGTTAGATTGTTGTGGCGCTCGCAGGAGCAGGAGTGCGTGCGCCACAGGGGCACATCCGGGCAGCATAATAAAGGAATGCCGGATACTATCTCTCGACGAAGCATAATTCAAGCGGCGCTGCCGCTCACGGCACGATCGTACAGCCGAATCGCGGGCGCGAACGATCGCATCCAAATCGGTGAGATCGGCTGCGGCAACCGCTCCGCCGGCCATCGGCAAATGCTGAAGCTGTCTTCGGCGACGGATCCCAATTTCGACGTTCGAAGCGTTTGCGACATATGGTCCGCGAATCGCGAGCGAGCGGCCGGACACGTCGAGAAATTGTTCGGCAAGCGTCCCAAGATTTATAAATATTCCGAAGAAATTCTGGCCGACGCCGATCTGGACGCCGTGATGATCGGCACCGGCGACCACCAGCACGCGCGTCTGCTGGCCGAGGTCGTCCGCGCGGGCAAGGACTGCTATTGCGAGAAGCCCATGGCGAATACACTTGCCGATGCAAAACTGGCGCGCGATGCCGTGAAGGGAAGCAAGCAGGTAGTGCAGATGGGTTCGCAGTGGCTTAGCGATCCCTATCAGCACTTGGTGCGCGACATGATTCGGGAAGGAAAGCTGGGCAAAGTGGTCGCCATTAGCCAGAGTTGGAATTTCAATGGGCCGCGGTGGCACGACCCGGCCGAAGCCGGCATCGCGGCTCTGCGCGAGCAAGATACCGATTGGAAGCGCTGGCTGATGGGCCGCTCCTTCCGGCCTTTCGACCCGCGCGTCTACTTCGAATTCCGAATTTTTAAGGAGTTCTCGGGCGGCATCACCGACCAATGGTATAGCCACGGTTCCGGTCTCGTGCATTTTTATCTCGACACTTTCATTCCGGACGATACCGTGGCGAACGGCGGCGTCTTTGCGTGGCACGACGTTCGCGAGAACCCCGACACCTTTCAATGCCTCTCCACATTTGCCAAGAAAGAGGTGCTCTATAGTTATTCCACGACGTTTGGTAACGCGGCGGGCGATCACACTTTGATTCAAGGCACGCGCGGCACGCTGTTTTCTCCCGGCGGTGAAGGCAGTCCGCAATGGTGGTTTACTCCCGAACCCCAGAGTGGGTGGCGCAAAAACAAAATATTCGAACTGGAGGGCGGGGCGGTCAAACGCGAACCGGTTTTGCTTCCTGGGAGGAGTAGTCCGCCGCCTATCAATCAAAGCGATAATTTGAAGGCACACACCGATAATTGGTTCGCGTGCATGCGCGCCCGCACGGTCCCGAATGGGAGCATCGATACGGGATTCGCTCATGCGGTTGCGGTCGTGATGGCAACGCGAAGTTACCGGGAAGGAAAGAAGCTCTATTGGGATCGAAGCGCTGAAGAGATCGTCGAGCGTCAGTTATGAAAATCGCCTGGACCTTACTTCTGGTCACGTGCGGCATTGCCTATGCGGCCGAATCGGATGCGCTTGCCATCTCGGCCAATATCCAGGCCGTCCATCTTCCGTTCGGAACCGTGCTCGATCCGATGTACGCATCGGCGGCAAGCAATCTAATCACCGGCTACACTCGCTGCGGGGATTCGGCGACGTGGACCGGGCACTATCTGGCCGCCGAAGCGTTCCGCTACAAAGCGACTCAATCGGCGGCCGCGCTCGATAACATCAAAATAGCCATTGCCGGAATCAAATTGCTCGCCGACGTGACCGGCATTAATCTCCTCGCCCGATGCGTCGTGCCGATGAGCTCCCCGTTTGCGGCGGGCATTGAAAGCGAAGAGATACACAACGGCATCTATATCAACGCTTCGGCTGGCCTCGCTTGGGTAGGAAACACTTCGCGGGATCAATATTCGGGCGCGCTGTTCGGTCTCGCCGTGGCTTATGACATGGTGGATGACCCCGGTATCAAGAGCTCGATCAGTCAGTTAGCGACTCGATTAATCGACTATGTAAAGGAGCATAACTGGAACATCGTGATGCCGGATGGAAGCATCAGCACGACCTTCCTGGTCCGCCCCGACCAGATTCTTACACTGTTGCAGATCGGCCGGCATGTCAACTCGAGTCACTATTCCACCGATTACGATATTCAGCGCGTGCTGCTGGCGGGCGAAGTAATCGCTCCTATTGGCGTCGAGGCCGGGAGCGACAGTTCCTATTTCAAATTCAACCTGGACTACATCAACCTGTATAATCTGGTTCGCCTGGAGAGTAGTTCCACCAAAACTATTTTCCAAAAAGCCTACGACATCCTGCGGGCCCACACGGCTGGGCATCAAAACGCCTTTTTCAACATGATCGACCGCGGATTGAACGGGCCGAACGCCGCTCGCGACGCTGAAACGCTGGCGCTGCTGGATGCGTGGCTGCAAAGACCGCGGCGGGACAACGCCGTGGATCTGCATGGCACGGTACCGGTCTGCGGCGATCAGGCCTGCCAACCGGTGCCGGTCGCGCTGAGGCCGTTGACCGACTTCTTGTGGCAACGCAGCCCATTCCAACTTGTAAGCGCCGGCGCGGGCACTATTGAAAGCCCGGGGATCGACTACATTTTGCCGTATTGGATGGCGCGCTTCTACGGAACTGTTCAATCGCTCACGGTGCAATCGAGCGCGACCGTGGGATCGGCCATCGCGCCGGATTCGCTGGCTTCGATCTACGGTCCGAACGGCGCGGCGCAAACGCAGCAGGCGAGCACCCAACCTTTGCCAACATCGCTGGGAGGGGTCACGGTAACCATTCGAGATGCCGCGGGAGTCGATCGCGGCGCGCCCTTGATTTATGTCTCGCCGGGTCAGATCAATTTCGTCGTGCCCGCCGGACCGCGCCCGGCATCGCGACGTTCACAATCGCGAGTGGCAACGCCGCTCCCGCAGTCGCAACGGGAAGCGTTCTGGCAGTCGCCCCTACGTTGTTCAGCATGAACGGAAACGGAATGGGCGTGGCGGCAGCCACGGCTATCCGGACGCAGGCGGGGAACCCCTCGCTACAATCGCCCGTGACGGTCTTCCAAACATCGGGTTCCGGCTACGTCTCCGTCCCGATTGACGTGGGAGTGGACACGCCGGTGTTCCTGACGTTGTACGGAACCGGCATACGCAATCGGTCCGCGCTCTCGGCCGTGTCGGTGACGATCAATGGAGTGAGCGTGCCCGTACTGTATGCCGGACCGCAGCCCAGCTTCACCGGACTCGATCAAGTGAACGTGCCGCTAACTCTGAATTTGCGCGGCGCGGGCGAGGCGAACGTCGTGCTTACGGTAGACGGGAACACCGCGAACATAGTTACCGTCAACGTGAAGTGAAGGTATTGGCGTTACCGTCTAGCTCCAGAGCCTGTCGGCCGAGCGCTCTTTATCCCACTGCGGTGTTGGCTCGAAATATCCCGGCTCGAGCAGGTGTTTCTTCATCACGTCGTCATTCAACGTGACTCCCAGGCCCGGTTTATCGGGGACCGTGATAAAGCCATGATTCACGATCGGCTTTTCAACGCCTTCCACTAGATCGTTCCACCATGGAACGTCCACTGAGTGATTTTCGAGCACCAGGAAGTTCTCCGTCGCCGCGGCGCAGTGCACGTTCGCCATGCAAGATACCGGCGATCCCGCGAAGTGCATCGCCATCGCGACACCGTATTCC
>JALYXS010000499.1 GCA_030946965.1 Acidobacteriota bacterium | reverse complement strand
ACGCCAGCATGGTTGCCCCGGACGATGTGCGCGCGGTGGCCGAGGATGAAGGCATTCCGATCTACGTGATCTCGACCAACGAGGTGAATAAGGATTCCATTTCAAGCGGTGTCTTCAAGCGCATCACGACGCGCACCGGCGGAAAGGCCTACTGGGCGAAGACATGGCAGAAGCAGGTGGAAGCCTTCGAATCGATTCGCGAGGATCTGGGCAACTCCTACACTGTGACTTATTATCCGGCGGCCAATCCGAACGAAGGTTTCCGGAAGATCAGCGTCGATATTTTGACCGATGTTGGAAGGAAGTACCGGGTAAGATCGAGACCGGGATATCGGCCTAGAACGTATTGAACGGGATGGAAAGACAATTTGGCCGCCGATGAACGCTGATGAACACTGATGAACACCGATAAGACAAACTCAAGTTCGCGGCGCTGTTCTGTTTCGGCTTTTTCATCATCCTGAAGCTATGAAGGGCCGGGCCCTTGCGGGTTCGGCTTTGGCCAATTCGGCAGTTGCCAGCAGAACGCCGCGATAAGAAATAGGCTGACGCTAATTATTAGACTAAAGCGACGTAGAAATCCCAATAGGATCTCAGCGATCCCATAACGGTGAACCGGTTCGACTGCATGGCCTCGATTGCCGCTCTCTCCGCGGCGCTTTCGGGCTTGCCCGCGAGAAGGCCGGCGGTGTGACCGGCAACATTAATGAACGTGAGGATGGAAGCAATTCGCGGTCAAAGCGTTGCAGTCATAAGTAGCGTTGATATAATCCTGACATGCAATTCCCTCGCATGCTGCTCGTTCGACAGAACTTTCCCGACCGGTCCGTACGCGATATTCCTGGAACCATAGCGGAAGAACTCTCGACTGCTTCGTTCGCGGGACGCTTGAAACCGGGATCGCGAGTGGCTATCGGCGTAGGCAGCCGGGGTATCGGTAACATTGCAACCATCGTTCGCGCAGTGGTCGATTATTGGAAATCGAACGGAATGAAACCGTTCATCTTCCCGGCAATGGGGAGCCATGGCGCGGCCACCGCCGAGGGTCAGGCCGATGTCCTGGCGCACTACGGCATTATCGAGGAAACCATGGGTTGCCCGGTGATCAGTTCGCTCGAAGTCGTGCCCGCCGGAAAGACTCCCGATGGCATTCAGGCGTTCATGGATCGGAATGCATTCGCAAGCGATGGAGTGATGTTGGTTGGCCGCGTGAAGTGGCATACGGACTTCGCCGGAAAGATTGAGAGCGGCTTGTTCAAGATGATGGCGATCGGCCTAGGAAAGTTCGCGGGAGCACAGCGTTACCACACGTACGCTTACAATCTCGGCCTGGAACATGTGATCCGCGGCATCGGACGCGCCGTGCTGTCGTCCGGCAAGATCCTGGGCGGCCTAGCGATTCTTGAAGATGCAAACCACAACACCGCGCAGCTCACCGCCGTTCCCGTCGAGCAAATGGAGCAAAAGGAGGAGGAGCTTCTCGCGTTAGTGAAGTCCTGGATGGGGCGGATTCCGTGCGATCTCGATATCTTGATTCTCGATGAGATCGGCAAGAACATCAGCGGCGCGGGGATGGACACGAAAGTAGTAAATCGCGGCGTGCATGGCCAATATAATCCCTGGGAAGGGCCGCGCTTCGAGCGTGTGTTCATTCGCGACCTCAGTGGCAACAGCTATGGCAATGGCGTGGGTCTCGGCATGGCCGACGTTGTCGGCGACCGGCTGCTGAACAAGATCGATTGGAAGCCGACGCGCATCAACGCGCTTACCGCGTCTACCCCGGCGTCGATTCAGACACCGATACATTTTCCGACGGATCGCGAGTGTTTAGAAACTATCGCACCCACGGTCGGCAAGTTCGACATGCGGCAACTCACGATCGGATGGGTGAAAAATTCGCTCGAAATCAGCCCGATCGCGCTGAGCGAAAATCTACGGCCGGAGATCGAAAAGAATCCGATTCTGGAAATACTGGGCGGCGCTCAGGAAATGCCTTTCGACTCGCATGGCAACCTGGAATCCATGGTTGCGACGGGTGAACTCGTGGGCGCGCACTAGGCTAGCGGGCGGCCAATGTGGCGCACGCACTCCTGCATGCCGCCTCGGTTCCGTTGAATCCTGCTTGCAGGTCGACAGAATTACTGAAATTTTTTGCCACAATTCTTGAATAGTCTCGCCACGGTGATGCTGTTCAGGTTCGCCGCATGCGCACTTCCAGCCACCGCACCGGGGGGCGGATCCCCTTTCCAATTAGGCGATGAAACGTTCAATGGGAAAAAATCTAACTAAACGCTACGCCGTCACGCAGGATCTATCCCGATGTGCGGCGATCAAGCACAGGATCATGCTGTGGTTAGCGGCGCTGCGAAGCGCTAATGAAAGTCCTCCACAAGCATAAGATTACTTGCTTCCAGCTTTTGCGAATAGATGAGGTACTTTCCATCCGGTGAAATGCTGAGGCCCCAAAAAACCGGTTTCGCGAGCGAGGCGATTTGAGAGTCTTCGCGCGTGGCGATCACATAGCGCCGGATAGCGAATGAGCCATTGGGCTCTTGCCGCAGATAATAGACCCGATCCGCCGTAACGGCAAATCCTCGAGAGTCCACGCCATCCAATACTTCAGTCTCGCCGCTTCCATCGACTGCGCTCCTCCAGAGCGTCGCATCCTGATCCGTCTTCAAATAAAAAATAGCTCTTCGATCGGGGGCCTCGAAGGCGATGAACCCGCCATTTCGCGTCACCTGAACGGCCTTGCCTCCGGCCCGGGGGATCTTCCAGATTTCGTTCCGGCCAGACACCCTCGATGAAAAATAGATCCATCTCCCATCATGCGACCAGCTTGGAATCTTCCCGTGGGTTGCGTCGGTCAGACGGCGCGGCGAGCCTCCGTTGGCGTCCACTACATATATGTCAGTTTGCCCCGCGGCCGCGGAATCGAAAACGATCTGCCTTCCATCGGGAGACCAGCGCGGTGTGCCGGTGAATCCACTGATCGTGGTGACCTGGACACATTGAGCGCCGTCACTCGCGCAAGTCCATATTTCCCTGTTCCCGGATCGGTTGGATGAAAATGCAATCCGGCTGCCGTCCGGCGAGTACTGCGCATTGTAATCGACCGCCGAGGACGCCATCAGCCTCACCGGTTGAAGAATTGCACCCGCACGCGCGGGGATCTCCTGCCGCCAGATACTACTCTGAAGAATCTGCCGAGAGTACGCCAGGCGGCCTGTCCGCGCCACAGCGGGAACCGCCGCGTTCCTGCCCAATACGGGCAAAGGGTGAGGCGCGTCGCCGGCGTCCAGACCGATGGTCCACGCACCTGAACCGAACGACATTCCTGGGCTGAGGTCGGTATAAACGATGCGCTTGCCATCGGCTGTCCATGCCGGGCTCCGCGAGCGGCCGGCCGACACCAGTGGCCTGGCGGGGCCGGCAGGCCGCAAGTCACGGGAGAGCGGCAGGAGGTGGATCCCTGCGTTCGATCCCAGCTCTCCGCGAGCGAACGCAACCATACGGCCATCCGGTGACACGGCCGGTTCACGATCCCCGCTGGTCGAGTCAACGGATGGTTCGGTTAACCACGCCTTCTCGCCGTTGTCGACTGATACCAGCAACAAGCCCTCGTAGCCGCCGGTGTGCTTGGGAGCGCTCACGATCAAATGCCGGCTGTCGTGAGTCCAATCCAGTCGCCGCTGGAACTGCCTTAGTATCGAAGCTAAGGGAGGAGGCGCGATCTCGATGACCTTTCGTTCGACGCCGCCAAGCGGCGGGATGACGAACACTCCCATCGTGGATTGATCCAGTTGCCGGAGGAATGCGATCAGCCGTCCGTCGGGCGCCCATGCGGGACCGTACTCGGCAGCGTCACCCGAAGTCAACGGAACGGGATCGCCTGATCCCACCACCTTCATATAGAGATGGCGCTGCCCGTCCTCCTTCGCCCATTCGTATACGATCTGGCTTCCATCGGGAGAAAAGCTCGGGTTCCGTTCGACTCCCGCACCGGTGGTGAGCGGCACGACTTTCAACGGCGTCTCGGAACGCCTGGTATTTGCTCGGGTCGACCACCACCAGCCCCACAATAGGATGACGCCCAGCGCGACGCCGAAAATCGGAATTGCCGCTGCCCAGGTCCTCGTGCGGCGTGAGGGCATGGGCAAAGGTGCCGGGCGCACCTCATCGCGAGCACTTTCGACAGGGCCGATAAAGCGATACCCGCGGCGGGCGACAGTCTCAACGTACCTGGGAACATCGGCCGAGTCCGAGAGCGCTTGCCGAAGCCGGGTGACCGCGGCGTTCAAGCCCCGATCGAAATCGACAACCGTGCCGTCCGCCCACACGCGGTGAATCAGGTCTTCACGGGTTACGACTTCTCCGG
>JALYXS010000108.1 GCA_030946965.1 Acidobacteriota bacterium | reverse complement strand
CTTCCCGATCCGTCCCTATGTATCTCTGCGCTTCATCGGAGATACCCGCCAAACCATCGGCGGCGCCTTGCCCCAGTATTTATCCGAGAGTTCCTTCATTCTCGGATTAGGGGCGGCGACCAATGTGTGGCATGGGACCACCGGCTGGGCCGAAGCCGGTTCCGCCATCAGCTACGTCAATCGCCACATGCTGCCCGACTATCGCGGCGGCCTTTCCTGGTCGCGCTCCATGGGCCATGGAATCTCGTCCGAAACGCCCGGCTTTTTCTTCGAATCGAATGCCGACGGCGTTTTCGTCAGCCGTTTCAACGACGATTTCCTGGCCTACTCCCAAAACCGCTTTGGCTATACGCCGGCATTGGGCGATTTCCAAACCCAAATCCTTTGGAACAGCAATTTCACGACGGACGCCAAGCGCCAGTATTGGGCCAATTTCATCGAAATGGGGCCCGGCGTGCGCTTTCGCTGGGCTTCGCTGCCGCCATCTCTGCTCTTTTCCGTCAACGTAATGCGGGGCGTTTACACCATCAACGCAGGCAATCCCCGCCGTCCCAATTTCATCGACGTTCGCGCCGGATTCTGGTATGCCATCACTCATTAAGAACGCAGTTATACTCGTCCTCCTCCTTTCCCCGGCCGCTTTTCCCGCCGGCTTTTCTCTCATCACGCCCGATCCCGGCTCCTGGCCCGAAATCCTCTCCTCGATCGGGTTCAGCCCCCAACCCGCGGCCGCCGCCACCCTATATGTCGGACGCTCCGGCAGCCCCGCATCGCCCCACTGGCAACCTAAGCTCGACGCGGGAGCGTTCCTGATCCTCGAAGGCGAATCCCCGCTTGCCGCCAGCTTCGGTATCCATCCCACCAAGCAAACCTATCGACTCGCCGCCTTGCAGGACGTGCATCGCCCCAATCTCCCTATCATCCTCGAACACCCCCTTGAACTCTCGCGCTTCGATCTGCCCAAAGACGCCCGCATCTTCGCCAAGGAGCGCTGGACCGGCGCGCCCCTCATCGCCGGATTCCGCCGCGGCGCGGGAGCCGTTCTCTGGGTCGCCGTCAGCCCCGGCCCGCACGGCTACGAACGCTTCCCCTATATCCTTCACGCGCTCGCCGACCTCGGTCTCGAACCCCCGTTTCACTCCTCCCGGCTCTGGGCCTTCTTCGACTATTCCTACCGGACGCGCGTCGACCTCGACTACTTCGCCGCCCGCTGGCGGAAGTCCGGCATCGGCGCTCTTCACGTGGCCGCTTGGCATTTCTTCGAATCCGATCCCGAGCGCGACGCTTATCTAAAGCAATTGATCGAGGCCTGCCACAAGCAAGGCATCCTGATTTACGCCTGGGTGGAGCTGCCCCACGTCAGCGAGAAGTTCTGGAACGATCATCCCGAGTGGCGCGAAAAAACCGCCGTTCTCCAAGATGCCCACCTCGATTGGCGCAAGCTCATGAACCTGGCCAATCGCGACTGCTTTCGCGCCGTAAGCCTAGGCGTTCAAGACCTGGTTCATCGCTTCGATTGGGATGGCGTCAATCTCGCCGAACTCTATTTCGAATCGCTCGAGGGCGCATCCAATCCGGCGCGCTTCACCCCCATGAACGACGACGTCCGGGCGCGATTTAAGGCTGAAGCCGGGTTCGATCCCCTGGAAATTTACTCGACTCGCAAGGACGCCGCGTCGCTTCGCGCGTTTCTCGATTTCCGCGCCGGCCTCGCCCGCCACATGCAGGAAGATTGGCTCGGCGAAATTGAGAAGTGCCGCCAATCCCGCCCGAATCTCGATCTTGTCCTCACCCATGTGGACGATCGCCTGGATACGGGCATGAAGGATGCCATCGGCGCCGATTCCGGACGCGTGCTTCCGCTCCTCGCAAAACACGACTTTACTTTCCTGATTGAAGATCCGGCAACCGTCTGGAACCTCGGTCCCCAGCGTTACCCCGAAATCGCGAAGAGGTATAAACCCCTCACTCCACGAACCGATAAACTCGCGATCGACATCAACATCACCGACCGGTACCAGGACGTTTACCCCACCAAACAGCAGACCGGAACCGAGCTATTCGAACTGGTGCATCTGGCCGCCCGAGCGTTTCCGCGTGTCGCGCTCTATTTCGAAAACTCCATCCTGACGCCCGATCTTCCATTTCTCCCCGCCGCCTCGGCGGTGGTAGACAGGGCCGAGACCATCGGCGGCAAACAGGTGATCGACACCCCTCAGGGCATCGGCATCCCTTGGACCGGTCCCGCCCTGGTGGATGGTAAGCCGTGGCCAGTGCAGAGCGAGACTCTCCTGTTCCTGCCTGCCGGAACCCACACCCTTGAAAAAGGCGTAAAACCGGGCTTCACCCGCCTTGTCGATTTCAACGGTTTGTTGAAATCCGCGCAGGCGTTGAGCGATCGCCGGATCGAAATTTCCTACCAGAGTTCCGGCCGCGCTCTAGCCATCTTCGACCGGCAACCCGTGCGCCTCGATGTGGATGGGGCCGAATCGCCGCTCGAATCTCTATCCGCACCAGGCCGGTTCACGGTGCTACTTCCGCGCGGCCAGCATCTCGCAACCATCCACATGTAACGTTCAAAAGTACTAACTGGTTGACGCCATTAGCCGTTTCTCGTAGCATTACGAATGGCCGATGGACCCTGAAGCCCCTCAAAGCCCGGATCCCGCAATCGAGATCCCCGATAAGCTGTTCTTTCGAATCGGGGAGGTCAGCCGCTTGCTCGGTCTGGAACCTTATGTCCTACGTTTTTGGGAGGCTGAGTTTCCGTCGCTCGCCCCCAAGAAATCGGATACCGGCCGGAGGCTCTATCGCCGCAAAGACGTAGAAAAGCTTCTCACCATTAAGCACCTGCTCTACGAAAAACGCTATACCATCGAGGGCGCCCGCCAGTACCTGAAATCGGAAACCAGGACCGCTGCTTCGAAGCCCGCCCCGCTCCCGCAAGTCCAAGATCAACTCTTCTCCATCGCCGACCCTCTCCCGGGAATACGGAAAGAGCTGGTTTCGATACTGGAACTGCTCAAGCTTTAACAATCAATTCGTATATGCGGTCGAGATCCTCGTCCGAATAATATTCGATTTCCAAGTGTCCCTTTCCCGCGCGCTTCTCGACGACGGTGACGCGGGTTCCGAGAACTCTTTCCATTTCGGCAACGGCTGCTTTTACATTTGGATCTACCGTCGATTCGCCGGGACTTTTCTTCTGCCGCGGTCTCGCCGCGTCCGGCGAGGTCGCCTTTTCGAGTTGCCGGACCGACCAGCCTTCCTGAATCGCTTTTCGAGCAAACTGGCGCTGGGATTCTTCGTCCGTGACCGTAAGAATCGCGCGGGCATGTCCCGGCGAGAGCTTGCGTTCCGCCACCAGCGTCTGCAAATCTTCCGGTAACTGAAACAATCTAATGTAGTTAGTGATTGTAACTCGATCTTTGCCGGTTCTTTCGCCGATTTCAGCGTGATTCAAACCGAGATCTTGCGACATTCGCTGTAACGCTTCGGCCAGTTCGAGCGGGTTCAGGTCTTCGCGCTGGATATTCT
>JALYXS010000085.1 GCA_030946965.1 Acidobacteriota bacterium | reverse complement strand
GATTCTCTTCGAGGCGATTGACGATGACGGCGGCCCGCTGATCTACGGCATCAGCTCAGAGCAACAACAGCGGTCCTTTGATTCCACCTGCCGTAAGTTTTGCCGATTCTTCGGTCAGCCTCCCCGTGAACCCGCCAATCACCCACAAATTTCTCCGACGAGGCAAAAATTTCAAATATCCCGCACGCATCGGAAGCTGATATTGGTCGTCGAACTATCCGGTGTGTTCGAAGTCCTCGCCGCCACCCGGTATCGGTTGCAATATGACCGGTGGCACAAATACGACCCGCCTTTCATGACCTTGCCAACTCCAGTCGGGGGCCCAACGGGATTCAGCCGGGTAGCCGTCTGATGCCAAGCAGGATCGAACCAGTCCGCACACCACTCCCAGGCGTTCCCCGTAATCGAATAAATGCCATAGCCGTTGGCGGGAAAGGCGTCCACGGGGGCGGGCGCGGAATAACCATCTTCGGCCGTATCCACTTTCGGAAACTCCCCTTGCCAGATATTGCACAAATGCCGCCCGCCAGGCGTTAGTTCATCGCCCCACGGGTAGATCTTCTGCTCCAGGCCACCTCGCGCCGCGTATTCCCATTCGGCTTCAGTCGGCAGTCGCTTCCCCGCCCAACCGCAGTAATCCGCCGCGTCCTTCCAGGAAACATGCACTACGGGATATTCCGGCCGCCCCACGATTTGAGAATCCGGCCCCTCTGGATGCCGCCAATCGCTCCCATTCACCTTGCACCACCACTCAACCCCGCGCACGGTATCGTCCACTAACCGCGGATAATCTTCCGGCGCAATGTGCTGGAAGAAAACAAACGACCAGCCAAACCTCTCCGCCTCCGTTCGATATCCCGTCGAACGCGCGAACTCATCAAACCGCGCATTCGTAACCGGATACGTGTCCATGTAAAACGGATCGAGAGTCACCTGCCGCACCGGCCCCTCCCCATCGGCCGGGAATCCTTCATCGGATTCAGTTCCCATGAGGAAGCGGCCGCCATCCAGCCGGATCATGTCGCCTGTCGAACCGGAAGCAGCACGCAGTCGTTCGTGGGAGGCTTTTCGGGAACTCTCCAGTTGGGCGGCACGCATTTTGCTAGGTGCGCAGCAAGGATTTGGTCTACTTTGCCCGGACATTCTGGATAACCGCCTTCGTCTTCAGCTCATCCACATAGTTTTCCATCGCGCGTTCCTGTCTCTCGCGCAGAAGCGCCGCCTCGATTTCGCCCCGGACGTCTGCCAGATTACGCACACCCGCCACTTGCCGGGCATGGACTTTGGCTATGTGGAATCCGAAAACGGTTCGGAATACCTTACTCGTTTCTCCGGCCCTCAAACCAAATGCGACTCGCTCGAATTCCTCTACCATCTGACCGGGCACAATCCACCCCAGGTCGCCGCCCGATCCGGGGCAATCCGACTCGCGATCCGCGACTTGCGCAAAATCCGCTCCGGCCTTTATCTCACTCCAGATCTTTTCAATCGCTACACGCGCCGGCTCCTCAGCCGCTTTCTCATCGACATTTTTCACAATATGGCTAGCTCTTACCCTCTCCGGCGACCAAAACTGCTCTTTATTTTTTCGATAGAAGTCCGCGATCTCTTTCTGTCTCGGAGGCGGCACTTTACCAGTAATCCTTCCAATGAGCACTTGCATCCGATATGGGGCTTCGGCCTCGGGCGCCATCCCCTGGGGAATGGTTAGGGGGTCGCGAAACGCCTCTTGGCGCAACAGGATGCGCTCTATCACGTTCTCGCGCGACCACTCGTGCAATTGCATCTCCATGGCAACTGGATCCTGGCCTTCGACCAATTCCTCATAGCGGGGGCGTAGCGCCGCGGCTTCCTCGCGGATCGCTGTATCGTCCACCATCTCGCCGTTGATTACGAGCGCCATGGCTCGAAATTGTCCATTGGAATTTGTCCAACTGCTAGTATAATTGCCGAATCTTTCATGACAGAGAAGAAGACAACTCTCGGCGCCGTACAGCTCTCGGCGGATCGACTGGTAGCGGGCAAGCCGATTCCGCTCTACCAAGTACTAGAGGAAGAGTGCCGTCTTATGGCGAAGTGGCCCGAGGGGGACGATCAACGGCACCGCGAGTATCTCGCCAAGACGGTGGCGGCGCAAGCGGCCGCGGCCGGCTACGATGCGGCTAGGCAGCATGGCGGCACTCCGGCCGGGGATGCCGCCTGCGGGGCGGCTTTCCAGCGTAAAGAAGATGCCGAGATTCGCTGCCTGGATCCTCTCAATGCTATTCTTCACGCCGCGGGCCGCTCCGCGCTTTGCATTTCCGGCGGCGGAATCCGCAGCGCAACCTTCGCGCTCGGCGTTCTCCAGGGTTTCGCTCGTTTGCAGGTTCTCGATAAGTTCGATTACCTTTCGACCGTTTCGGGCGGCGGTTACATCGGTGGTTGGCTCTCCGCTTGGGTCCAACGCGTAGGGGATATTTCGATTGTGTCGAAGATTTTGGCGGCTGAGCCAGGCCAACCCATCGATCCCGAACCCGCTCCCGTGCGGCACCTCCGCGCGTACAGTAATTATCTCGACCCCGAAACGGGCCTGCTTTCGGCCGACACGTGGACGCTCGCATCCACCGTGGTTCGGAACATTTTTCTGAATTGGCTTATCCTGATTCCCGCAATTGCATGCATCTTATTGCTGCCTCGCCTTTTTCTTAGCGTCGTCGTAGCTCCCATGCCTCTGGAATGGCATAGATGGCTTGGCATGGGCGCAATCGTGATCGCCGGCGCCGCTTTCGTCTACGCCTTCCGTTACCTGCCGCTCGAACTGCCTGCGTTCGGCGATCGAAAAAGTAATCAGAAGCGTTTTCTGCTCGAATCGCTCGCGCCGCTATTAGGGGCGGCGGCGCTCTTCACCACGGGATTGGCCTGGCTGCAACAAGTTCCCGGCCAGACTCCGCACGCCTGGTATTTCATGACTTTCGGCGCGCTTACACACATGATGGGCTGGGTCGTCTCGGGCCGCGCGACCGCCGTTTCCTTACTCGGGACGGCGCTTACGGGCGTGATTGCCGGGGCGTTGGCATACGCGATTTTCGTAAAATCTCTTCCTTCGATCCAAGACAATCCGGCGCTGTACGTCACCTTTGCGTTTCCGTTGGTTTTGACGATCGTCGGCCTGCTTGGATCGCTGTTCATCGGCGTCGCCAGTAAGTACACCGAAGACGAAGACCGGGAGTGGTGGGCGCGGTCCGGCGCGTGGGTGATGATTGCGGGAGTTGTCTGGCTTGGCGCCGCTTTCATTGGCATCTATGGTCCGATCGGCTTGATGAATTCTCCGCCTTTTCTTCAAAAAGCGATTACGGCGCTCGGCGGAATCAGTGGAGTCATTGCCATTCTACTCGGCAAAAGCGCGCAGACGTCATCGGGAAAAACGCAATCCGCGGGCGCGCTTTCTTCTCCTCCGAAAGAAGTGTTGATGAAAATCGCTACTCCGATTTTCACCATCCTGTTGCTTGCGGCAATCGCCACAGGGGCCGAGTGGCTGCGCATCGTGTCCCTATCGGGACAGGTTTGGGGCGTGTATCCGGAATGGCAGATCGAGCGCACGCCATGGTTTCAGCTCATGGCTTTGCTGGTATTTTTCGCCCTGCTTTCCGCCATCGCATCGCGTTTCGTGAACGTCAATATCTTCTCCTTGCACTCCATGTACCGGGACCGGCTGATTCGCGCGTATATCGGCGCCTCGCGTGATTCCAATGAACGCCATCCGAACCTGTTCACCGGGCAGGATCCCGACGACAACGTGCAAATGTACCAGCTCAAGCAACAGCCTTTTCACATTCTGAATATCGCCCTGAATCTTGTGAAAGGGACGAACCTCGCGTGGCAACAGCGCAAGGCGGAATCGTTCACCGTGTCTCCCATGCACTGGGGTAGTTACCGGATCGGCTATCGCCCTTCCGATCAAGTGCTTGAGCAGACCGGCAAAGTAAGCGAGCTTTGGCGCAATATCTCGCTCGGAACGGCCGCGGCGATTTCGGGCGCCGCCGCGAGTCCCAACATGGGTTATCAGTCGTCGCCGCTGCTTACCTTCCTGATGACCATGTTCAACGCGAGACTCGGCTGGTGGCTGGGCAATCCGGCGGCGGCCGGCGAACACACGTGGTACGAGCGCGGGCCCCGATTCGCGCTGAAGCCTCTCGTATCGGAACTGCTCGGTCTCACCAACGACGAAAGTTCCTATGTGAATCTATCCGACGGCGGTCATTTCGAAAACCTCGCGCTATACGAGATGGTGCTGCGGCGCTGCCACTATATCGTCGTCGTGGATAGCGGCTGCGATCCAAATTACAAATTTGAGGATCTCGGCAACGCGATTCGCAAGATTCGGATCGATCTGGGTATTCCCATTGAGTTTCCGTCCATTGAAATCAGTTCTTGGCCGGATCAGGAAAAACTCAACAAGAAGGGAGGCCATTATGCTATCGGCCGGATCTGTTATGGCTGCGTGGACCCCAACGCTCCCGACGGCCGCATCCTTTACATCAAGCCAACGTTGAACGGCAACGAGCCACGCGATGTCTTACATTACGCCTCCACCGACGCAAGCTTCCCGCACCAGCCGACAACTGACCAGTCCTATAATGAATCGCAATTCGAGAGCTATCGCCGCCTGGGCCACCACACGATTGAAGAACTAGCCCATTTCGACGAGAGGCCCCTGCCGCTGTCTCAGCTATTTACGACGGCGGCGATTGCGGCCGAGCAGTAAACGCACTTGGCGCGAATTCACCGGCGCAGTATGCTTCCCCCGGGATCTAACACCAGTTTGCCCGGCGCTCCCCGGACACCTATGGAGAACGATGCAGGTTCCGGTCCCGTACGCACCCATTGCGTGACCGTTTTGCCGCGCCCCGCCTGAATTTCGACCGGAACCAGCACGCTGAAATCTTCGTCGACGCCGGTCTGCGCGACCGTGCCGGTTACGCGCCACGAAGGCGCTCGCCCCTTCACCGAGTAGTTCAGTTTAAGGGAGGGAATGCCAGTGCCATAGACCCACTGGTCGAAGAAGTTTTCCAGTTTCGGATCGAGAGATTTTGGCGGCAGAAACTCGGCGCAGATCGCGCGGAACTGCTCCGTCGAAAGCGTTTTCCACTCGTAGCGCTTACGCAGTTCAGCCATCATCGGGAAGAATTGGTCGTCGCCCATGCGCCGGCGCAGCATGTGCAAGATCCACGTACCCTTGCCATAAACGATGGCCGTCCAGGCGTTCGGATTCTGCAAACTTTCAAGCCGCGCGCCCTGCACCACCGGTCCGGCGGATTCGGTGGTCTCGCCGCTATCGGACTTGGCGAGGAGATCGCGTTTATATTCCGCCAGGATCGCTTCGGCAATTTTCAATCCTTTACGCTTTTCGATATAGAGCAGCGCGGAATAATTGGCGAGCGCCTCCATCATCCAATCGTCGTGATAACCCGCCGACGCGATTACGTTGCCCCACCATTGATGCGCGGCCTCGTGCGCGTGCAACAACTCCGAGAAAAACACGCGCTCGCGTTCCGGAAGCGCCGCCAAAACTTTGTTCGAGGAGTCGAGGTAGGAGAGCGTGGAAAGGTAAATCATTCCCGCGAAACCCTGGCCGAAACGTCCCGGGATGGGCGACACTTCGATCGAACGCAGCGGCGGGGGGCCGAAGCGCGCGGCATAAAACTCCATCGCGCCGTCGATTTCCGACGCCAGCGTCTGTAGCCGGTTCACCGGGTTAGCAGGCGGCTCGGGAATCTCGACAGTGTCGAGGCGGTGACGCGGCTGACGCGGCCATCCGAGCGCAGTCGCGGGGGGCATGACAACCGGATCGCGGAGCTTGGGTTGCAACGCCCGCTCGACGTTGCGGTTAGCGCAAACCTCCACGGAAAAATCGCCGTGCGTAAACGTGGTTCGCTCAAAATTGCCAAGATTGAAGCCGGCCATGCGGACGGGCGTGTCGGTTTTTCGCCGCGTGATGCGTTGCGCGCCCTCTACTTTATCTTCCAAAATCGCGCCGGCGGCAACGAGGTCGAGTTCCTTAGGATAGCGAAACGTCAAATCGTAATGCGAGAACTGCAGTCCGCGGCCAGGGTACCAGCTCCCACGCGACCCGACGAAGTAAACATGATGACCGGCGTCCGTGACAATCGCACCCTCGTGACGAACCTCGATTTCATGCTCAACCGCCGCGTCTAATGGTTTATTCGAAACGACGAGAAACAGTTCGTTCCCGGTATTGTGCATCAGATTCGAGCGCACCGAGTCGCGCTGAATCAGCTCGGCCGGTTGGCCATCCACCTGAACCGCCGTAACCTTCATGCGGCTTGAAATATCGAATGGCAAAACCCGCTCGGCGCCGCCGGAGAGTTTGAGCCTGATGCGGGTGGTGCATCGCAATCGTAGATCGGGATCGAGTGTCGCGTCGATCCGGTATTCCTTTACCGAGTATTCGGGCGTGAAGGAAGGAGTCAAGCCCTTCGACTGAAAAGATCGCGACGTGAAACTGGTCCAGATCTCGAAGGCCACTTCATTTTTGCGCGTGGAAAGCTGGCCCGCGAAAAGCTGTTCCGGCGCGCGGCGGTCGAAAATCAGATCGAAATTTCCTAGTTGCCTGCCCACGATCGCCGCGCTGAAAAATCCGTGGCCTTCGGGGTTCGTGGACAGGAGATCGAGCTGCAAGCGGGTTTCGAAACTGGATGCGATGTTGCGCGCAACCGGAGACCATTTTTCGGCCAGGAGGATGCCCATCTCCGGGCTCTTTTTTGCGGATATGGACTGGATCTGCTCGGTAAGCTCGCGCTCCGAGCCGTCGGTGAAGAGCATTACGGCCGCCGTAAAGTGTTCGTCCAGGTTGGGCGACCCGCTGTAGGAAGCGAGCGATCTGCGTTCGGCCCGGTTCGGAGGGAGGAGCAGAACTTCGGCGTCGCCGCCTTCGACGTCGGCTGAAAACACTGCGGCGATGCGTTTGCCGCCCGAATCTTTGGCGAAAATCAAGTAACCGTCGGTGAAGTAAAAGCGGGCTTCGTCTTTGGCGAGACTGATTTCACGAACGCGGTAGCATTCGGTTGGATCGAGATCGGCCGTGAGCGCGGCCGAAAGGAGCGCCGGGAAAAACAGAGCAAGAAGCGCGGGTCGCATCGCAGCTCGGAAACCTACGCCGCCTTCGAGATCGCTAGCTTATTCACCTTCGCCAACCGGCAATGTTCGAGCAGATAAATCACCGGCCAGGCTGGGTCGATTTCGCGTCCGTGAAGCGCAAAACGCGCCGACGCCGAGTTCAACAAAATGTAAGCGATGACGTGAAAACCCCACGCCGCCGGGCCCCAAGCCCAGCCGAACATCGCGGTAAAAATCGCGAGGCCGCCGAGGCTGCCGAAATTCATCTGGGGGATCTTATCGAGCGGATCGTTTTTCCAATCGGGAGTGTACTTTTGAATCGTGGCCAAGTTCGCGATCTTTTTGCGGTAGAGAAAGAAGTTACCGAATAGCACGGTCCACATTCCCCGCGGCAGCGGGCTATGCGGGTCTCCCTCCCGGTCCGAAAAATGATGATGTTTCCGATGAACTGCCACCCACCGCCGCGGAACGATTCCCGTGAAAAGCGTCAATTCGAGATGCATCAGGAAACCGGTTGCCGGGTGCAATTCCAAACCACGGTGCGTTTTTGCGCGATGCAGAAAAATCGTGGTGCGGAACACGGAGGCTTGCAGGATCAGCAAGGTGATCGCGTCCATCCACAAAAAACTCATTCAAGGGCAATGATACACTAATGGACTCCGATACATGCGACTTGTAACCTTCCAGCATCCCGGCCACGCGCATCATGGCCACACGCATCCGGGCGCGCTTCTCGGCAATGAAGTAGTCAGTCTCAAAGAAGCCGGATTTCGAGACATTCTGACGTTGATCGAGGCCGGTCCGGAGGCGCTCAAGCGGGTAGAGGTTCTGCTCGCCAAGCCTCCAGCGGAATCGATTTTTCCCTTGGCCTCGGTCAATTTGCTCGCGCCCATTCCGAAACCAACCAAGATCATCTGCGTTGGATTGAACTACCGCGATCATGCCATTGAATCGAAGATGGAGATTCCGAAAGTCCCAACGATTTTCTCGAAGTACACGACGGCGGTGATTGGCGCGGGCGATAACATTGTGCTGCCCAAGAATTCCGAAAAGCCGGATTATGAGGCGGAGTTTGCCTTCGTCGTCGGGAAGGGCGGCCGGCATGTCCGCAAGGAGGATTGGCGGCAGTACGTTTTCGGTTACATGAACCTGAACGACGTTAGCGCCCGCGATTTTCAGATGGCGACCAGCCAGTGGATGATGGGCAAGACCTTCGACACGTTCGCGCCGATGGGACCGTATCTGGTGACCGCGGATGAGGTGCCGGACCCGCACAATTTGGACATCAGCTTGACCATCAATGGCGAGACGCTGCAGCACTCGAACACGAAAGAACTCATTTTCCGGATTCCGGAATTGATCGAGTATTTGTCGAGCGTGTTCACGCTGGAGCCTGGCGATGTTGTTTCTACAGGGACGCCATCGGGTGTCGGATTTTCCCACAATCCACCCCGTTGGCTGCGCGCGGGAGACGATGTTGTGGTGCGAGTGGAAGGGCTGGGCGAGTTGCGCAACCCGGTTGTAGCCGAGTAGCCGGCAATCATTGAAAATCGCCGTCCTCGGTCTGGGCTTCATGGGCAGCACGCACCTGAAAGCCCTCAAAAACATTCCCGAAGCTGAACTCTTCGCTGTTGTAAGTAGCGACGAAACCAAGCTCTCGGGAGATCTTCGCGCCATTCAGGGCAACCTTGGCGTTCCTGGCGAACAGATGGATTTCTCGGCGGTTCGCAAGTACAAGACCGTCACGGATGCCCTAAACGATCCGTTGATTGAAGCGGTCGATATCTGTCTGCCTACCGACCAGCACGCTTCCGTTTCGATGGACGCGCTCCGGGCCGGAAAGCACGTGCTGGTCGAGAAGCCCATGGCGCTCGAAGGCGCGACTGCCGACGAAATGCTGGCCGAAGCGAGAGGGTCCAATCGCGTTTTGATGACGGGCCACGTGTTGCGGTTCATCGGCGCCTACCGGGGCGCGGCGGACATTCTGAAATCGAGGCGCTTGGACGAGGTGCGATCGGCTTTTTTTCGCCGCCGTTGCGCCGCTCCCGCCTGGAGCAAGTGGCTCGCCGACTCCGCGAAAAGCGGCGGAGGAGTGTTCGATCTGTTGATTCACGACATCGACTACTGCATCCACGTTTTCGGGAAACCCGAATCGGTTTCCGCAACTGGCTACGTCGATTTGGATAAGGGAATCGATTGGATCCTGGCGAATTTCCACTATCGAAACGCCGGTCCGGTAATCGTGACGGGCGGTTGGCATCATCCCAGGGCCTATCCATTCTCAATGGAATTTACGGTTGTGTCCGATGGCGGCACGCTTGAGTTCAGCTCCGCGGGCCGGCCGCTCGCTCTTTACAATGCCCGGGGCTTGGAAGAGATCGTCTCCGTCAGTAGCAAAGATCCGTTCGAAAGCGAGTTGGCCTACTTTATCGATTGCGCATCGAACAACCGCCAACCCGATCTTTGTCCGCCCGAAGAGTCCGCCCAAGCCGTTCGCTTGGCCCGATATATGCTGAAATCAAGAGATCGGAACGGCGAAAAACTGACATGCGACTTCTGAAAGATCTGGAAATTGGCGTGATGTTCTGGGGAAACAAAGACCCGGAGGAAACGTTACGGGAATTGAAATCGCTGGGCGTAACGTGCGGGCAGCTCGGTGTCCCAGGCGACATGAATTTAGCCGGCTCGGGCGCGGCCTGGAAAAGTGCGCTCGACGCCGCCAATTTCCACGTCAATACGGTCTTCGCCGCCTATACCGGTGAGAGTTACGCCGATATCCCGACTGTAAAAAACACCGTCGGATTCATTCCGAGAGCAACGCGAGACGAGCGCGAAAACCGCACCTTGGCCGTGAGCGATTTCGCCGCGCAACTAGGCGTCCCCAGCATCGCGACCCACGTGGGCTTTGTTCCGGAAGACGACGGCGATCCCGACTACATTGGGGTTCGCGAATTGGTGCGGCGCATCTGCGATCATGCCGCGGGTCATGGCCAGACCTTCGCTCTTGAAACCGGCCAGGAAAGCGCCGCCACGCTGCTCGATTTTATTCACGATGTGAACCGGCCGAATCTGGGCATCAACTTCGATCCGGCCAACATGATTCTTTACGGTACCGGCGATCCCATCGAAGCCCTCGGAACCTTGGGGCCGCACGTGCTCTCGGTTCATTGCAAAGACGGCGATTGGCCGCCGGAGAACGTTGCGGGCGCCCTCGGCTCGGAGAAGGCTTTGGGGCAAGGCGCCGTCGGCATGGATAAGTTTTTGCGTCAATTGAAACACGTTGGCTACAAGGGGCCGCTGACCATCGAGCGCGAAACCGAGGACGCCGCTCAGCGCATAAAAGATCTCCGAATGGGCGTAGGGCTACTGCAACAACTCCGCGATCGACTGTAATTCGCTTCTTTCCCGATGATGCGGCTTCCGATTGCTCTTTTCGTTCTGACTCTCGCGGTGTCCCCCGCGCTTGCGGATTTCGGGGCGGGCGCGCGGGCGTACGAAAAAGGCGACTACGCGAAAGCACGCAAAGAGTGGCTGGCAATAGCGGCCAAGGGCGATGCCACCGCGCAGATCGGTTTAGGCTACATGTACGCCAATGGGCGCGGCGTGCCGCGTGACCACGCCGAAGCGGTGAAGTGGTACCGGCGCGCCGCCGAACAAGGCAGCGCCAAGGCGCAATGGTATCTGGGCTTCAGTTACCAGAAAGGCCAAGGCGTTCCACGCAATTACGCGGAGGCCATCAAGTGGCACCGCCTGGCGGCGGAGCAGGGCTTCACGCGTTCGCAAATTCGCCTGGGTCTGATCTATTCGCAGGGCCTCGGCGTTCCGCAGGATTACCAGGAAGCTATGAAGTGGTACCGGATGGCCGCCGAAAAAGGCGATCCGCTAGCCGAAGTGCATCTTGGCACGATGTACGACTACGGGCAGGGGATCGCGCGCGACGATCGGGAGGCGCTGAAATGGTATCGTCTCGCCGCGGCGAAAGGCGATCCGTTGGCGCAAGTGCATTTAGGGTTGATGTACGACCATGGGCAAGGTGTCGAGCGGGATTACGGGACTGCGATGAAGTGGTACCGGATGGCCGCCGAGCAGGGAAACACGCTGGCGCAGGTACATCTCGGCATACTGTACGACTATGGACAAGGTGTTCCGCAAAGCGACGTGGAAGCGTTGAAGTGGTATCGGCGGGCAGCGGACGCGGACGACCCTTCGGCGCAGTTTATTCTGGCCGGAATATATGCGCGCGGCCAAGGGTTGAAAGCCGATCAGGCCGAGGCGTTCAAATGGTACCGGATGTCGGCGGCGCAGGGTTTTGCGGAAGCGCAGTATAAGTTAGGCGGCATGTATGGGCGCGGTCAGGCGGGGCTCCCGCGCGATCTCAAGGAAGCCGTAAAGTGGTACCGCTTCGCCGCGGAACAAGGCCATTCGTTGGCGCAAGCGGCCTTGGGCGGAATGTATGGCGCGGGGCAGGGTGTTCGGCAGGATTGGCAGGCGGCGGCGAAGTGGTACCGGCTTTCGGCGGAGCAGGGGAACTCCAAAGCGCAACTCAACTTGGGCGAGCTGTTTTTGAAAGGACACGGGGTGGCGCAAGATCCCGTGCAGGCTTACCTGTGGACCGATTTATCCGGCATGGGCGGGACCATGACGAAGGCGCTGGCGGAAAAGTTGACGCCGGAGCAGTTGGAAGAGGCGCAGAGATTGGCGGGTGAATGGAAGCCGAAGAAAGGCGCGCGGCCGGTGACTTAGCGGAGGCT
>JALYXS010000082.1 GCA_030946965.1 Acidobacteriota bacterium | reverse complement strand
TTAGTCGCCGCTATTCCCATTTTTGTATTGCTGTTGATGCTGGGCGTGGTTCGCAAACCTGCGTGGATGGCCGCCATTGCGGGATTGATCGCCGCCGGGGCCGTCGCACTGGGCGTTTACGGCATGCATCCGGGCAAGATGATCTCTTCCGTCGTTTACGGCGCGGCCTTTGGATTATTTCCCATCGGCTGGGTGGTCTTTACGGCGATCCTGTTGTACAACGTGACGGTCGCGACCGGGAAATTTGAGATCGTCAAAAATTCGGTCGGTAATTTGACCTCGGACCGCCGCCTGCAAGCGCTCTTGATTGCGTTCGCATTCGGCGCGTTTATCGAAGGCGCGGCTGGTTTCGGAACGCCGGTCGCGGTGGCGGCCGCCATGCTCGCGGGCCTGGGTTTCTCGCCTTTTTACGCGGCGGGAATCTGTTTGCTGGCAAATACCGCGCCCGTGGCATTTGGGTCCATCGGAATTCCGCTCACGACGCTCGCTGGGATTACGGGGCTTCCGCTTGCCCGTCTCAGCGCGGGTGTCGGCCGCATCTGCGCGCCGGTATCGCTCATTGTACCCGCGTATCTGGTAATGGTGATGGGCGGTTGGGGCGCGTTACGCGGGGTTCTTCCGGCGGCCGCGCTTTGCGGTATCGCTTTCGGCGGAACGCAATTTTTGGTATCCAATTTCGTCGGCCCCGAACTCACCGACATTCTCGCTTCGCTCGCGGCCATTTTCTCTCTCATGATTCTGTTCCGGTTTTGGAAGCCTCGCGACAGCTTCTCCATGCCCGGTGACACGAAAAGCTCGCCAGTGCACACCGTAATTCCGACGCGGGATCTTGTGCTCGCATGGACGCCCTACGCGCTTCTGGTGATTCTGATCTTGGTCTGGGGCTACAAGCCGATGCAGGCCAGGCTCGAGCAGTTGACCTACAATTTCCCGTGGCCCGGACTGCATAACCTGATTCTGCGAATGCCGCCGGCGGTTGCGAAACCGAACCTCTACCCCGCGATGTATAAATTCAACTGGCTCTCGGCCGCCGGGACTGCGTGTCTATTGGCCGCAATTCTTTCCGCCATCGTGCTGCGGATGAGCTTCGCGGCGTTTGGACGCGTGCTGGCCGGCACCGTCCGCCAACTCTTCTTCGCCGAACTCACCATCGCCACGGTGCTCGGCCTGGCATTTCTGATGAATTACTCGGGCGCGACGGGAACGCTCGGGCTGGCGTTTGCCGCCACCGGTGTGATGTTTCCATTCTTCAGCGCGCTGCTCGGCTGGCTGGGCGTATTTTTGACCGGCAGCGATACTTCGGCCAATGCGTTGTTTGGAAACCTGCAAGTGGTGACCGCCAACAGCCTGCACATGAACCCGGTCCTGATGGCGTCGTCGAATTCCGCCGGCGGCGTGATGGGTAAAATGATCAGCTTGACAAGCGTGGCGGTGGCGTCCGCCGCGACCGCAATGCGCGCTGGGGAAGAAGGCCGCTTATTCAGATTCACGCTGAAGCACAGCGTCTTTCTGGCCTCGCTCATAGGGCTGATCGTGGTAGTTTACGCGTATGTCTTGCCGCAGTTGGCTCCGTAGCGCCGTTTTCCTGCTTTCCATTATTGCGTTGAAAGGCCAGACGCACCCGAAGGCGGTTCTCAAAAACGATCTCGGGCCGGTGGATGCTTCTTTCCCGCTCGTGTCCATGACGCTGTTCCTGAAAGCGCCGCCGGAGCGGCAGATCGCTCTGGACCAATTGCTGCGCGATTGGCAAAATCCCAACTCCTCCGGTTATCATCGCTGGCTCCAGCCGGAAGAGTTCGCCCGGCGGTTCGGACCCGGCGACCGCAACATATCCGCGGTTTCCGATTGGCTGCGGGCCGGCGGTTTTACAGTTTCCACGATTACTCGCGGCCGGACCGTGATTGTCTTCAGCGGCACGGCCGAACAGGTGCGAAACTCCTTTCACACGGCGATACATCGCTACCGCGTGGACGGCGCCATGCACTTTGCGAACAACGCCGAGCCTTCGGTTCCGCCGGCTTTCGAAAACTTGATTAGCGGCATCGGCGGGCTGCATGATTTTTATCCGAAGCCGCGGATGACTGCCGCTTCGGGAACGCACTCCCTGGCTCCTGGCGATCTGGCCGCTATTTACAACATCGCGCCGCTTTTCCGCGCTGGTATCGATGGGTCGGGCCAGAAACTTGCGATCGTCGGGGGCACCGCTATCGATGTTGCGGACATTCAGGCGTTTCGAAACAAGTTCAATTTGCCGGCGAAAGATCCCGACATCGTTCTGGTTCCGAATTTTGCCGATCCAGGGAGGGTTGCCGGCGCTGTCGCCGAAGCGGACTTGGATATCGAGTGGTCGGGGGCCGTTGCGCGTAACGCGACCATTACTTACGTTTATTCAAAGAACGCCTTCAATGCTCTGATCTACGCCATCGATCAAAACCTCGCGCCCGTAATCTCCGTGAGCTTTGGCGCATGCGAACCGGAGAATGCCGCCGTACTGGCGGGATTTCATCTGCTTGCCCAGCAGGCAAATTCGCAAGGAATCACGTTGGTGAGCGCGTCGGGCGACACCGGCGCGGCGGGTTGCGATCCCCCAAATGCGCTGGTGGCTCAGAATGGGCCATCGGTCGGCTTTCCAGCGAGTCTCCCCGAAGTAACGGGAGTCGGCGGGACCCAATTCAGCGAGGCCGGGGGCGTCTACTGGAACACCGCAAACGACGCAAATGGCGGATCGGCGATCTCTTATATCCCGGAAATTGGGTGGAACGAATCCGCGGCTCGAGGAGGCCTCGCGGCAAGCGGCGGCGGTCCGAGCGGATTTTTTCCAAAACCAATGTGGCAGACTGGCAAGGGGGTGCCGGACGACAATGTCCGGCATGTCCCGGATGTCGCGCTTGCGTCTGGAATCCAGCATGACGGCTATTACGTCGCGACCGGCGGGGCCTCCGCGATTTTCGGCGGTACATCGGTTGCGGCGCCGTCCTTCGCGGGAGTCGTCGCGCTGCTGAACCAGTATTTGATCTCGTCGGGCGCGCAAAGCCAATCCGGGGTAGGAAACATCAACCCGAATCTTTACCGGCTGGCCCAGGACACGGCAGGCGTGTTTCACGACGTCACCGCGGGCGGCAACACAGTCCCTTGCGCGGCGGGCTCTCCGGGCTGCATCGATGGCACTTTCGGATTTACCGCCGGACCGGGATACGACCAGGTAACTGGCTTAGGCTCTATCGACGCAGACAATCTAATTCACCAGTGGACCAGCCAGCCGGCGTCCGCCTCTTCGGTGGTTCCGGCGATCGGTCCGAACCCCGTTTATCAAGTGAATTCCGATGCGAACGTTGCTGGCTGGCCGTACACAATCATCTTGACCGAGGAGGCCGGAATCGCCACCAGGCTGACGGGCTTCACGGTGGATGACGTGGATAATTCGGCTCGGATTGCA
>JALYXS010000081.1 GCA_030946965.1 Acidobacteriota bacterium | reverse complement strand
AAAACGTAACGGACGGAAACGGAAACGTTGCGATTCCACAAGGTTCAGACGCGCAATTGGTTATCAAGAGCTTGAACGGCGGCAGCATCACCAGCAGTTCCAACCTGATATTGGATGTCCAGGCCGTGACGGTTAACGGTCAGCGTTACATGGTTAGCACTCAGGATGTGCGGCAGACCAGCCGTCAGGGTGTCGGCGCAAACCGGCGAACAGCGGAGATCGTAGGTGGTGGAACGGCCCTGGGAACATTGCTCGGCGCGATTGGCGGCGGAGGGACGGGTGCTCTAATCGGCGCAATAGCCGGGGCAGCGGCGGGCGCGGGCGTTCAGGTTCTCACCAAAGGGAGTGAAGTACGAGTTCCAGCGGAGACAATTCTGAATTTCCGCTTGGACCAGCCGATGCAATTGACTCGGGCAAATTAGGCCGGAAAAAGAGCGAACAAGGCGGTTCGCTCTTTTTTTACGTGCACACAATATTAACTTTTGTTCATTCAAAAGGAGAAGCGAAATGGATACGGCTGCGGATATTAGGCATGAAACGCCTCAGGACGTTACGAGAATTAAATCGGTGCAGCGCGTTTTAGCGGCTGGGACTCTGGCCGGCGACCGCGTGCGCAATTCAACCGGTGAGGACCTGGGCAGGATCGAAGAAATCATGATCGATATCGATTCGGGCCGCGTGGCCTACGCCGTCCTTTCCTTCGGCGGATTTCTCGGTATCGGCGATAAGCTTTTCGCGGTGCCGTGGGAGGCGCTTACGATAAATACCGAGGATCGCGAGTTTGTGTTGAATGTCGACCGGCAGGTGCTTGAAGACGCACCGGGATTCGATAAAGACAAGTGGCCGGATATGGCCGATGCGGATTGGTCTTCGCAAATCCACGGTCATTATGGGAAGAAGCCGTATCGGACGAGCGACATTACCGATACGGGTGATTACGTCGGAGACGACCGGCTGGACAAAGCAGGTCCGGATAAGCCCAATCGCGATAGCGATTTTGAAGCTGTAGGAACGGATTACCGGCCGAAAGGCCACGAAGGAGAAAGCACCATGCCGAATAGCACGAAAACGGAACAGGCCCCAAGCGGGCATACCCACTATGTTTGCGAGAAATGTGGCGAGCACTTTCATTCGCAGGCGGAATTGAGCGCCCATGAGGCGAAGTGCGACGTTGCCAAAAGGGCGCGCACGTAAAGAGGCCCATTATGACGCAGTTAGAAGATTTGCGCGTAGCGGTTATTGCCACGGATGGCTTCGAGGAAGCAGAGCTGACCGGGCCAGTCAAAGCGCTGAAAGAAGCCGGAGCCAAGGTCGACATAATTTCTTTGAAGCCGGGAAAGATTCAGGCGTTCCAGCACCACGATAAAAGCATCCAGGTCAACGTGGATCGCACTCTGGACGAAGCGCGTCCGGAGGAATACAACGCGCTACTGCTCCCCGGCGGCGCTCTGAATGCCGACGCCCTTCGCGCGGAGCCGAAAGTTCTTGAATTTATACGCCAAATCGATGGCGCGAAAAAACCCATTGCCGCAATTTGCCATGCCCCGTGGGAATTGATATCCGCCGGCATTGTCAAAGGGCGCACGCTGACCAGCTATTACACCATCGAAGACGACATTCGTAACGCCGGTGGCCACTGGGTAGACCGCGAAGTGGAGTGCGATCATAACTGGGTGACTAGCCGCAAACCGGATGATATTCCGGCGTTCAATCGGGAAATGCTCAATTCGTTCGCGTGCATGGGCCAGAAAGTTCAGTCGGCCGGTTCTTAATCTGCCGGCGAGCCTATGAGACTTGCGTGGGACCTGCTTCGGAAAACCGCCGTGCAGTGGAACACGCATAATGCGCCCCGTCTGGGCGCCGCCCTGGCTTATTACACGGTGCTCTCGATCGCGCCTCTCCTCGTTGTAGTGGTCGCGATCGCGAGCTTTGTTTTCGGTCAAGAAGCCGCTCAAGGCCAACTGGTTTGGGAAATTCAGGATACCGTCGGCGCGGATGCCGCGAAATCCATTCAATCGATCCTCCAAAGTGCTCACCAGCCTTCCGCGGGCGTCATGGCGACGGTGCTAGGAGTTGGCACGCTGCTGATTGGGGCTTCCGCCGTATTTGGCGAATTGCGGGACTCTTTGAATCTGATCTGGGATGTGCCAGTGCCGCCGGACTCTGGCTTATGGAGCATGATCAAGTACCGCTTTTTCTCTTTCGCGATGGTTTTGGGAATTGGGTTTTTGCTGCTCGTCAGTTTGGTATTGAGCGCCTTGATAGGTTGGACGGGAAAGTATCTGAGCGGCTTTCACGCGATCCCGGCGCCGATGCTGCACGCCGGCAATATTCTGCTTTCCTTTTTCGTGATTACGCTGCTGTTTGCTCTTATTTACAAATTAATTCCCGACGTTCCTATTCAGTGGCGGGACGTGTGGATTGGCGCGGCAGCCACTTCCATTCTTTTTACGCTAGGTAAGACCGTGATCGGTTTGTACTTGGGGCGGGCAGGCATCGGATCTGCCTATGGCGCGGCGGGTTCTTTGGTTGTCCTCCTGGTCTGGGTCTACTATTCGGCGCAGATCTTTTTCTTTGGCGCGGAATTCACGCATGTTTATGCGGTGCGCCAGGGTGACGTAAAACCTCGGGCGGAGCAGCGGTTGCAAAATGCCTGAACCGGATTACAGCGCCGTTCGCAAGAATATCGAAACCATCGTGAAGCTGGAAGAACGTTCTCTTCAAGAACGCTCAATTGTCGACCGGCTGGCGGATGCGATGGGGACGTTCTGCGGCAGCATGTCTTTCGTCGTGCTGCATTTCGTGGTTTTTGCGTTTTGGATTGCAGCTAATGAGGGGATAATTCCAGGAGTCCCCGAGTTCGACAGATTCCCGTTCCTACTGCTGAGCATCTCGGTATCGATTGAATCGATTTTTTTGGCGACTTTTGTTCTTATGAAGCAGAATCGGATGAGCCGGCGCGCCGAGATCCGCGCAAATCTCGCTTTACAGATCAACCTGTTGACGGAAAAAGAGATTACTTTGGTGCTGCAAATGCTTCAAGTGATGGGCGCGCGGTTAGGCATAGAGAAACAGGCGCAGCCGGAAGAGTTTCACGAGTTGAGCACCGAAACGGCCGTCGAAGACCTCGCCCATCAGTTACAGGCGAAATTGCCGGATTAGCAAGCTTGGTGAATAAAGCTTGGCGAAAGCCAGGAGGAAAGTAAAATGGAAATCACTCGACATCCACACACTGCGCCAAACGTCGGAACCATTGAGCGGGGCGCGTCCATCGTGGCCGGTTCGCTTTTGATCTATCACGGGCTGAAACGAAAATCCCCGAGCGGAGTAGCTGTCGCTTTGTTGGGCGTGGCGGGATTACGCCGTGGAATAACCGGGTTCTGCCACGCCTATCGGGCGCTCGGGATCCGCACGGCTGAAAAAAGGCAAGGCGAGCACATCAGCGTGCCTTATAAATTGGGAGTGCGCGTGGACCGGGCGGTAACGGTGGATAAACCCCGGCAGGACGTATTTCGTTTCTGGCGCAACCTCGCCAACCTGCCTAAATTCATGGAACACCTGGAAAGCGTGAAAGTCTCCAGCCCCAACCGGTCGCACTGGGTCGCAAAAGCGCCCGCCGGACGCACCATGGAGTGGGATGCGGAAATCATTAACGAGATCGAAAACGAATTGATCGGATGGCGTTCGCTTCCCGGAGCGGACGTGGATAATGCCGGTTCGGTTCGCTTCGCCGACGCGGCCGGCGGCCGCGGTACCGAGGTGCGTGTCTCCTTGCAATACAATCCCCCGGCGGGCGTGCTTGGCGCGATGTTCGCAAAATTGTTTGGCCAAGAGCCTTCACAACAGATCGAAAACGACCTTCGCCGGTTTAAGCGGATGCTCGAAACGGGTGAACTTCCCTCATCGGCCCATACGTCGGGACGCGCCGCGGATGAAGCTGTCAAGGTCCAGAAGAAGAAGGCGCATTCGGATGAGGTGTCGCATGCTTCCGAAGCGTCGTTTCCGGCCAGCGACGCTCCAGCGTACTGAAAATCGGTAAGTATTTGCGATTATTCATCTAGGAGAACACGATGAAAGCTCTCTGCTGGCATGGAAAGAACGACGTTCGCGTGCGAGACGTTCCCGAGCCGAAGCTGGTCAACACGCGTGACGCGATCGTCAAGATCACGCTGACGGCAATTTGCGGCTCCGACCTGCACCTCTATAACGGTTACATCCCGACTATGAAAGAGGGCGATATTTTGGGCCACGAATTCATGGGCGAGGTGGTCGAAATCGGCGCCGATGTTCCGAACTTGAAAAAAGGAGACAGGGTGATCGTCCCGTTCGACATCGCTTGCGGCGGATGCTTCTTTTGCAAGCACAGTCTCTTTTCTCTTTGCGATAATTCGAACCCGAACGCGGCAATGGCGGAGAAGCTTTACGGGTACAGCGGCGCCGGCTTGTTCGGCTACTCGCATCTATTTGGCGGATATGCCGGCGGCCAGGCGCAATATGCGCGCGTGCCTTTCGCCGATATCGGGCCCTTGAAGATTCCGGATAGCGTGAAGGACGAGCAGGCTCTTTTTCTCACGGACATTTTTCCTACCGGCTACATGGCAGCCGAGAACTGCAATATTCACGGCGGCGATACGGTCGCGATTTGGGGCTGCGGGCCGGTGGGCCAGTTCGCTATCCGTAGCGCGTATCTGCTAGGCGCTGAGCGCGTGATTGCCATCGATCACATTCCCGAACGGTTGGAAATGGCGAAGAAGGGAAACGCGGAAGTCCTGAACTACGAAGATGTCGATCTGCAGGAAAAACTGAAGGAAATGACGGCCGGGCGCGGGCCTGACA
>JALYXS010000496.1 GCA_030946965.1 Acidobacteriota bacterium | reverse complement strand
GCTAAATCGCTGCGGGCTTTCGCCAGTTTACGGTACTGGTCGCCGTCGTTGAACACCGCCGGGTCGGCGAGTTGACGGGTGAGATCGTCAAACCGGGTTACGGCTTGGTCGAGCCTCTCTTTGAATTGCATTCTTTAGATTGCGTGATGCCGGCGGATCAGGCGATAACCAGCTCGCCGCCCTGCTTTCCTTCGAGAGTCATCGCGTGATCCAGCGCGCAAATCGCGACGCGGGTCTGTTCGTCCGAGGGCGGCTGAGTGGTAATGCGCTGCAGCCAGAGGCCGGGCGCGGTGAGCGTCGCCATGAACGAACCGCGACGCTTGGCCGCGAAACGGATCAATTCGTAACTCATCCCGGTAATCACGGGGAGCAGGACGATGCGCGAGACCAGTTTGCCGGTAAATGAATCGAAAGGGATCAGAATGTAAACAAGCATCGAGATCGTCATGACGACCAGTAGGAAACTCGTTCCGCAGCGCGGATGAAACGTAACGAACTCCTGCGCGTTTTCGACGCTGACGGGCTTGCCGGATTCAAAGTTAAACACGACCTTGTGCTCGGCCCCGTGGTACTCGAATACGCGCTTGATATCCTTGGCGCGGGAAACCAAATACAAGAAGGCCAGGAAGATTGCCATGCGGAGCAAGCCGTCGGCGACATTGAACGCGATGCGGCCTTGCAGCACCGGATAAAATTTGCCGAGCTTGGTAACGACCAGAAGCGGGATGAACTTGTAAAGGAAAATGAAGAAGGCCAGCGAAAAGAGAAGATTCAGGGCGAGCATCCAAGAGGAGAGTTCTTTCGGCTTCTCGGCGGAGTCACCGGTGAGCGCGGCATTCGCGGAGAACCGCAATGCCTTGATCCCGAGCGACATCGCCTGGCCCAGCGTGCCGATTCCACGCAAAACGGGGTATTTGAAAAATCGATATTTTTCGGACATGCGAGGCACCGGCATCTCTTCGGTGACGATCTCGCCATCGGGCTTGCGAACGGCGACGCAATAACTGTGCGGAGCGCGCATCATGACGCCTTCCATCACGGCTTGGCCGCCGACCAGAGTTTCTTCCCCACTCTCAAGAATGGGAAGCATTTGAATATTGGCAAATAGAAGAAAAAAGGTGCGGACGGACACTAGGACCTCAACCATCATTATACGTCAGCGTTGAAATCGGGAGCGCGCACTGTCATGTCAGCTAAACCGATCCCGCAAATCACGCCGGAGCAATACTTGGAAGCCGAGCGATGCGCCGAGTTCAAGCACGAGTATTATCAGGGGCAGATTTTTGCCATGTCAGGCGGCACCCACCCGCATGGCATCATCATCTGTAACTTTGCGGGCGAGATGAGGCAAGCCCTGAAGAAGCGCCCGTGCCTGGTTTCGACGACCGATGTGCGGGTTCGTGTTTCCGAAACGGGCTTGTACGCCTATCCCGATATTCTTGCAGTTTGCGGCGATCCCGCTTACGCCGACGATCGACAGGACACAGTTCTAAATCCAACGGTAATTGTGGAAGTGCTTTCCAAATCGACCGAGGCCCATGACCGCGGATTCAAATTCGCCCAGTACTGGAAGCTGGATTCCCTGAAGGCCTACATCCTTGTTTCCCAGGACGAGGCGCGAGTCGAAGTTTTCGAGCGGCGTTCCAAAGAGCAGTGGATATTGAGGGAGTACGCGGGACTGGACGCCGCGTGCAGGATTGAAAACCTCGATTGTAAAATTCAGTTGAGCGAGATTTACGACAAGGTTGCGTTCGCGGCGGGCGCTTAAAGCCGCGCGCCGGGCTTTCTATTCGAACCACGATTCAAAAGATCGTTCCAATTCCCGCCGATTCCACCCCAGCCGCTGCGTCCAATTTACTGGCAGATCGCCCGGAAGAACATCGGCTCGCACGAAATCCCTCGGCGGCTCAAAAAGGTTCTTGTCAAGCGTCTGCTCCGAAAACTCGACGACCTCTCGCGTGCTCGTATAGCTGCTTCACTGGATAACCGGCGGGCACGGCAGACGTGACGGTCCGTTTCTCCTGAAGAGCAAACTCCAGTTCTGGCTGCGTGCCGTGGACAACGACGGTGTCGCGGCATTCCCGCGCACCACCCACGCGAAGAAAAGCTTCATAACGCACGTTTCCCCGATGAGGATACGGGATGTACCAACTATCCTTCTCTAACTTCGAAATGCCGGAACAGGCTCCTGGCTCCGCCACTGTCCGCTCACGCGTTATGACATGGCGCGCCATGTGGCCAAACACTTGGCAGCTCTCGCCAGTTTCGATCGTCTCGAAATTGGTGTGAACGGTCTTGCCGGATGGCACAATGCGCGGCGCGCGCGTCAGCCACATCGCGACCGTCAGAATGGGCTCGACTCGCCGTGGCTCGATGTACTTTTTGGCGTTAAAATCGAGCACATAATATGAACCCCGATCGCCATTGACGATGGTTGCGAGAGAGCGATGGACATCCGGCACGGGAACAAGCGCCTCGCTCTGCCAGCGCCAATTATTTCCCTGCTCATAGTTCGTTGTTATGACGGTGTCTACGCCGCTCACGTCTTTTGTGACGGTTTAGCGATCGGCGCGCGCCGAAGCGGCGGCGAGCGCAAAAATCGGCACCGGCGCTAACAATCGCTGCCATCTCATAAGCTCATTTGAATGGGGACTCGCAACTCACTTGCGGGTATTACCCGGCGCAGAGCGGCCTCATCGAAGGCCCGCAGGCTGTTGCGCGCGAATTGCCGAACCAGGTTGTCGGGGTGATGCAGGAGCGGGGCAGCACCGTGAGCGCTTTCTCGTCGGGAAAGCCCAATAGCGAAGGAATGATATCGCCGACCAGTTGACCCGGCGTTGCGGTCCGCGCCTAGACTGCTTCCGCCTTCAACCACAAATCGCGCCGCGTATCTGAATATGGCTCGACGACGATGTCAGTCCAGTCCGATTCACTGCCGGCTCCGCTGAAACGGACGGAATATGCGCCTGGTTGATCGAATCGATAGAGGAGATGCAGCGGCAGCCTGGAACGCGGTGAATCCCGCGGTGCGACAGTTACGCCGGTCCAGCCGAACTGAGTTGGATTGGTTTGCGGCAGCAATCGCCCATTGCGGCGTACCTCGAACCGGTAGCCGCCAAAAGCCCACGGCAATGGCAAGTAGGGATAATAAATGTCATATGACGCGGGCTGGTCCGCTTCAATCCAGACCGGCATGTGGACATACGCCTCGCCTTGCACGCGAATGTACGCTTTTCGCGTACTGAACCGAACCTCGACTCGTGGACTGCAAACCTCACGCACGCAAACTTGAATGGGCGCGGCGCCTTCATCCGGCGCATCCGCGGGGATCTTTAGATTGATCTGCTTTTCGCCAACGAACAGCAGGCTGGCTGAAGTCGCGCCGACGAGCACGCGAACTCCGCACGCTTCGGTGGGATACGGCCCATTCTGGGGGATGGGTTCACCACACCACGGCGCCGGATCGAGGTGCTCGCCGTAAAGTTCAATGAACATGCCGGGCGCGAGTAAACGCGGGCGGCCTCCGTGAAAGGGTCCGATCCCCTCGCGCGTGATGCGCGGAGACCTGCGCCAAGGCCAGCGCAGCCATCGGCAGCAACCAGATTAAACTCCACCGCATATTTCTAAAGCTATCTTCGCGCCCCATTCCCCGGAACTCAAATCATGCAGCGTTTCTATAGCCGCGTGGCCCGCATCTCTTCCGCCAGATAATCCGTCGCGCGCCAGGCCAGAGCCAAAATCGTGAGCGTTGGATTCTTTTCCGAAGCGGTCGTGAAGGCCGCGCCATCGCAAACGAACAGGTTCTTCACGTCGTGCGACTGGCAGAAGCCGTTCAGGGCGGAACGCTGGGGATCGGCGCCCATGCGGCACGTGCCGTGTTCGTGGATCGCGCTCCCGGCCACGTCTAAACGCCCTCGCTCGAACGGCAGAATCTCTGCTTTCGCCGCGTGCAGTATCCCTTCCGCGGTGTCATACATCTCCTTCGCCATCAGGCGCTCGTTCTCTCCGATCTTGTATTCGATTCGCGCGATCGGGACGCCGTAGCGGTCGAGCGGCGTTCCCTCCACGGTCACCCGATTATCCTTTCGCGGCAGCACTTCCCCATAAGGATGCAACGCAACCAGAGCCGGGTATCGCCTCTTCACCGCTTGTTTGAAACCGCGCCCGAATCCGGGCAGGTCCTTGGCGAACGCGGCATTGGCCTGAGCGCCCGATCCCCAGAATTGCGACCCGAAGCCGCGTAGATATTCCCGCTTCCTCCCGCGATGATTGAAGCGCGGCATGTAGATGTGCTCCCCGCCGATCCCATCGTCGTTTCGCGTTTCCGTGCCGGTCAATTCCGGCACAAAGCCGTACATGTGGAACCGGATCTGCTCCGAGAGATAGCGCCCAATGGCGTCCGAAGAGTTCCCAATGCCGTTCGGATAAATTTTAGATTTAGAATTGAGTAGGATACGCGTGGAGTCGATACAGGCGGCCGCAACAATCACGACGCGCGCACGGACGGCGTGCTCCTCCCCGGTGTGCCGGTCGAAGTACTGAACGCCGTTCGCGCGCCCCGAATCGTCCACCAGCACGCGCGCGACAACGGCGTTATCAATCACGCGCATCTTGCCGGTCTTAAACGCCGGCTCGATCAGGTAATCCGAAGAATTGAAGAACGCCGAAACATCGCAGCCTCGTCCGCAAGCGCCGCAATAGTGGCAGGGATTGTGCCCGTTATAGGGTTTCGTCAGCACGGCGCGCCGCACGGGTACGATGGAAATTCCCATGTCCCCCGCCGCTTTCTTGAGTAAGTGTTCTCCGCAGCGAAACGGCGGCGGAGGCAAATAATATTTGCTGCCGGGCAGAGAATCCTGATCGTCCGTGCCGCCGCACACGCCGATCAATTGCTCCACCTTGTCGTAGTACGGAGCGATATCTTTGTAGCGGATGGGCCACGGAATTTCCCAGCCGTCGCGCTCCGCCGAAGCGAAATCGAGATCCGAGTAGCGCAGCGACACGCGGCCCCAGATGTTGGTTCTGCCGCCTCGGCCCCAAACGCGCACCAGATCGAACGGGTCGCCCTCTTTATAGGTGTAGGGCTGCTCTTTGCGATCCAATTCAAATTGAACGGGCTTCTCGCCGCGTTCGACGCGCTGCCGCCATTCCCACGGCTTCACATGGGTCCAAAACTTCGCGCGGTTGAATTTTTCGCCTGCATCGAGCACCAGCACGTTGATGCCGCGGCGGGTGAGATTCCATGCCGCCATGCCCCCCGCGGCTCCGCTGCCGACGATGATTACGTCGTGTACTTCAGGCGAAGGTTTTATCTGCACGGGCTACAATTATATATAAAACTACGTGGCCTTACGGAAGTAAATCCCATGACAGCCGAAGAAAAAAAACGAGATTTGATCCAACTTGTTCAAGCGCTGCGGCCGATCGCCAGGCTGCTTAGCCACCAGCGCGAGTTCGAGCTCGACGAGGAGGAGTTATCCCCGGAGTGCCAGCGCCGCCTCGATGCCGCTCACCAGTCCCTTGACCAGGGAGAGGGGATTCCGCACGCGGAAGTCCTTCGCGAGTTCGGTCTCTGAGGCAATTATCTGGTCACCCGAGGCGCGCGGGGATGTCCGTGCCATCGTCAAAAGGC
>JALYXS010000017.1 GCA_030946965.1 Acidobacteriota bacterium | reverse complement strand
CACCGAGACAGCTCGGGGCACGAACTCTGTTGGCATCATCCAAAGCTTTGGGGTCTCCTGCCAGAAGGTGCTGCCGCAGTTCCTGCGTGGCTGCGTTAAATATCGCCGGTCTCTGGATCGCGATCTGCCTAAAGGACCGAGAACTGAAGAGGAATCCTAAGCGCGATATCAGCTTCCATGCTTAAATTTAAAAATAAATAACGCTAGGAACAACTCGTAATTTATCCGTAACAATTGAGTCGACCACTTCGCAGACAATTGGCTCGAAGCTCGCTAGCGCCGCTGCTGCTTGCATATGAGGCCGGGCCTTCGGGTTGTCCTTCAATGCGGCAGAATCGGCTTGGCTCCGATCTGGCCCTACTCGACGCATTTGAAGGCGCAGGTTCGGCTTCGTGAGTGGCTCAAGACGGACCGGGTCGAGATTTGTTGCCTGGGTAGGCCTGTGGCTCCGATGGTCGCGTCATTCACCTAGACAGCTTCCACGATTCGTTTGCTGCGCTCAATCAGAATCGTTCCTTTGTTGTCTCGCCGTGCTGCTGGCTCAGTATTTGAAGCAACACGGCCGATACATTCCCATCGGGAACCGTTGCCGGTTCTGAGAGGGCGCGACCGACGCAATTCAATTTGCATGCAGTGTTGCGGGTCTGCTATCTTTCGAAGTAACTCCCGATGTTTCTAAGGCCGCTTTCAGTCCTCATTGCCGGATGTGTACTGACTGGAGCCGGACCAGCCACGGCCGCTCGCAAAAGTGCCAATGCGGGCGATCCCACGGCTAAGTCGGTCTTTCCGTTCACGGGCCAGATCGGGTCGACATTTCTGGCAACCGTTCGAGGCGCCAACTTGGCGAAATCGACCGGAGTATTCGCCGACGGAGCTCCTTTCACCGCGACCATCGATCCCGACCATGCTCCGGACAGCGCTCCACCCGCAATCGCCCCTTCGGCAGGCATGCCCCCGGCGCCTGAGGAAACCGTCCGGCTGCGCGTTCAGGTACACGCGGATGCCAAGCCCGGCCGGTATTCCTTCCGCATGATGACTCCTCGCGGAGTTTCGAACGCTCTACCGCTCTATCTCGCCGAGCAGCCCGTCTTCGCCGAGCCCGAGGGCACTCATGAAACGCCGGAAACCGCGGTCTTCGTCGATAAATTTCCCGTCGTGCTGAGCGGCAAAATCGCCCGGCGCGGCGAAACCGATTACTACGCGTTCGATGCCGGGGCCGGCCAGAAGTTGACCTTTCAGGCCATTTCCGGACTTCCCACCGCGGGCGCACCCGGCGGCAATACGGGGGGTTTCGATCCATCCATCGCCGTCTACGAACCGTCCGGAAGCTGGTTCGATTCGAAGCGCATCAACCGCATCGCGTTCAACGACGAACCTCTGTGGGTGGTAGGCAAAGCGACCGACGCGTACCTGGTTCACAGTTTCGCGAAAAAAGGGCGTTACCTTCTCCGCATTGAAGCTTTCTCCGGTCAAGGCGGGCCCGATTACGGCTACCAGATCAAGATCGCGCCAGGGGAAATACCTCAAGACGAAGCTCCGGCGGATACGAACTGGCAAGAGCGCGATTTTACGCGCCGGTTATCAGCCAACCGGCTCAACGAACTCGCCGAGCGGGGCGGCAAGGCGCAAGATCAGAAAACCATTGAGACCTATAACGCGAAATCGGCCCTAAAGATTCCCGGGACGATTGAAGGCGGACTAACGCAGCCCGGCGAAGCTCAGCGGACGAAGTTCCATCTCGATGGGCCGCAAGACATTGCCATCGAAATCGAGACTCCCGCCGACACCACGCCGCTGTTCAATCCCATCGTCCGGCTACTAGATGCTGACGGCAAAGAGGTCGCCACCAACATCTACGCCAGCCATGACGGTTGCACCAATGAGATGTCGAAAAGCATCCAGGCGAAGACTACGATTCCTCTGCGCGACGCGGGCGATTACACCATCGAAATTCGCGACACCACTCCGGACCATGCGGCTCCGGGTTTCCGCTACCGGGTCCAGATTCGCCCTCAGATTCCCCACGTCGGCCAAGTCAACATCGGCGACGATCACGTCAATCTCTCGCCGGGTCTGGTCAAGACGGTGCGGGTGATGTTCGATCGGGAAGAAGGCTACGAAGGCGCGGTTGCGGTTACGGCGGAATCGTTGCCGCCGGGTGTGCAGGCCATGTCCGGCGCGGATTTCGAGCCCGATAAAGATCCACCGAGTTTTTCGAGTAAGCGTGAGCGTTACACCCCGCGCACCGAACGCGTGGTCGTCGTATTTACAGCCTCCCCGGATGCGGCTATTACTACACAGCCCCAAATCGTCCAGCTTGTTGTGCGTCCCATCGTTGATGGCAAGCTGGGCGCGATCATTGGAACCAAAGAGATTCCCGTCACAGTGGTGGCCAAAAATTGAAATCTTTCCTGGCTTTCTGTCTTTTCGCCGGGTCGGCGTGCGCCGGCTCGACGTCTATTTCACCGAAGCCTGTTCCCACAAAGCTTGTGTCTTTGAAAGTCGCGCCCTCCGAAGCGAGTTTCACCTACGCCGGCGCGACGCAGCAGTTCGTCGCCGTGGCGGCCTATGCCGATGGCACGGAACGCGACGTCACCGATGAAGCGCAGTGGAGCGTCTCCGACCCAGTTCGCGCGAAGCTGATGGCTCCTGCCCGGCTCGTGGCGGTCTCGGACGGCTCCGTCGTTGTTACGGCGACTCTGCCATCGGGCGGGGCTTCCGCTCAGTCCGCTCAGTCCCGAGTCCACATCGAAGGTTCGCAGGTTCCGCGCGCTTTCAGCTTCCCGCGCGATATCGGCGGCATCCTCACGAAACGCGGCTGTAACCAGGCGGCCTGCCACGGCAGCGTGAAAGGGCGCGGCGGACTGAAGTTATCCGCGAACGCACTTTACCCGAAGGACGACCACGAGTGGATCACCAAGGGCGGCGCTTACCAGGTGCTCACCATGGAAGTGAAGGGCGAGCGGATTCCGCGCGTGGATGTCAAGAATCCCGAGTCCAGTCTGCTGCTGACCAAGCCCACCATGACCGTTCCGCACGGCGGCGGCAAGCGATTGGAGAAGGATTCCGAAGATTATCGCGCCATTCTCGCGTGGGTCAAGAGTGGCGCTCCCTATGGTGCCGAAGCGGGGAGCAAGGAGCCAAAACTGGTACGGCTCGAAGCATTTCCGGCGATGGCGGCCATGCCGGTACAAGGCCATCGGCGTCTTCTGGTCAAGGCTCAATTCAGCGACGGGCATACCGAAGATTTCACGCATCAAGTGATTTACTCGATCGGTAACGGCGAGGTCGCCAGCGTTTCGCCCGACGGCGTGGTGACCGGCAAGGGATTGGGCGAGACGGCGGTGCTGATTCGCGGCGCGGGTCAAGTTTCAAGCGCCGGAGTCGGGGTCATCGGTCCGCCGATTCCCAACTATCCGGACGTCGCGCGTTCGAACTTCATCGACGATGCCGTCTTCGAGAAGCTGCGCGATTTTCACATTGTGCCTTCGCCGGTCGCCGGCGATAGCGAGTTTCTACGCCGCGTCTGTCTCGATCTAACCGGGACGCTCCCGCCCGCTCAGCGCATGCGCGAATTCCTGCTCAGTAAGAGTCCCCGGAAACGCGAAAAGGTGATCGACGCGCTGCTTGCGTCGCCCGAATTCGTGGACTATTGGACGTTCCGTTTCTCCGATATCTTCCGGGTCGCCATCTTTGCCAATGGGCTGACGCCGAAGTGGAGCCAGGAGTATTGGGAATGGATTCGCGCGAGCATCGAAAACAACCGTCCTTACGATGAGATCGCCCGCGAGCGGATCGCGGCGGACGGATACGACCCCGCTTCGCGCCACTTCCTTCCGTTCAACCGGATCGGGCCACCGGCCGATACGATGGCCGAAGAGGTCCGCGTATTCTTCGGACGCCGCCTCGATTGCGCCCAGTGCCACAACCATCCTTACGAAAACTGGAGCCAGGATCAGTTCTGGGGCATGACCGCCTTCTTCGGGCGGCTTTTCAAGATGGGACCGGTCGTCTTCGATCATCCAGCGAATATGGACCTGAGCTCGAAGGATGTCGCCGGTAAGATTGAAGTCCTCCATCCGCGCACCAAGCAGCCGGTGCAACCGGCACTGCTCGACGGCTCACACCTCAACTTCACCCAGGAATCGAACCCGCGCCGGGAACTCGCGCGCTGGATGACTGCCCAGCCTTATTTCGCCGAAGCGGCCGTCAATCGGATTTGGGGCCAGTTCTTCGGGCGCGGCATCGTGGACCCCGTTGACGATTTTCGCTCCACCAACCCCGCGACGCATCCGGCCCTGCTCGCGGCGCTCGCCAAAGATTTTCGCGTGAACCACTACGACCTGCGCCATCTGATGAAGACCATCGTGACCTCGCGGACGTATCAGTTATCCAACGTCTCGAACGATTCGAACCGGGGGGACATCGTCAACTATTCCCACTCGCTGCCGCGCGCGCTCGACGCGGAGGTTCTGCTTGACGCGTTGGTGGACGTGACGGGCGTTACCGAAACCTTCTCCACAGCGGTGAGCGCAGGGGGCTCGCTGGGGCAAGCGCCGGCCGGCACACGCGCCATCAATCTCAAAGACCCCGATATGTATTTCTCGCGGTTCCTCGAACTGTACGGGCGTCCCAGCCGCGGCTCCATCCCGGAGCGGAACGGCCACCCGAACCTGAGCCAAGCCCTGCATACGCTAGCCGGGGCGAGCTACGTTGACCGGCTGAGTTCGAAAGATAGCCGCCTGTCGCAGTTGCTTGCATCCGGCTCGTCAAATGCGAAAATATTCGAGGATTTCTATCTGTCTGCGTTAGGACGGTTCCCGTCCCCCGATGAGACGCAGGCGCTCGAGCAGGTACTGGCCAAGCGCACCGACCGCGAGGTAGGCTTTCGGGAATTCGTGTGGGCCATCATCAGCTCTCGCGAATTCGCGGAGAATCACTAA
>JALYXS010000696.1 GCA_030946965.1 Acidobacteriota bacterium | reverse complement strand
GGCCTCGATCCCGCTTTGTTGCGAAAGGTCCGCTTGCAGTACTTCGGTCGCTGCACCTTGAGATTTGAGGCGGCCGGAAATCTCGTCCACGCCGGCTCGATGGCCGTTGTAGTGCAATAAGAAGCGCTGCACTCCAGCACGCGCGAGAGCTAGCGCGCTAGCCGCTCCAATGCCGCGGGAAGCGCCGGTTATGAGTGCTGTCTTGCCTTGCAGTTCGAGGTTTACGCCGGTTGTTTGAGCCATTCTTTAATGGCATCGCGGTACAACAGGATGCCTTTGCGAGAATAGCGCAAATAACCTTGCCGGCGAAACTGGTTCATGTAATGGGTCACGATTTCCCGCGAGGTGCCGACGTATTGCGAGAGCAGCTCGTGGGTAAACGGCATCATCTGCACGGAACCGTCCTCGGTCGGCGTTCCCAGGCGCTCGGAAAACCGGATCAGCGTGCGCGCCAACCGCCGCGCGATGTTATCTACCGAGAAGCTTTCGATACGAAGCCCGAAATCCATCGAACGCTGCACCAGCAGTTGCAAGAGGGCGATGGCAAGCCGTGGCCGCCGTTGAACTACTTCTTCAATTTCGGCCGTGGTCCACGTCATGACCTTAGTATTTTCGAGTGCTATGGCGATTTCATTACGAGCGGGCAAATTCAGAAAAGCCGACTCTCCAAAAAATTCGTCAGGTTGATAAATATCGACTACCACTTGCCGTC
Source organism: Acidobacteriota bacterium (assembly GCA_030946965.1). GTDB lineage: Bacteria > Acidobacteriota > Terriglobia > Bryobacterales > Bryobacteraceae > JALYXS01. The sequence continues at coordinate 2,592 of JALYXS010000696.1, read as the reverse complement.
CATCGTCCGCCAGGCGGCATACTTTCACCTTGCCATCGATAACCAGATAAATACTGTTGGACGGCTGATCCTGATTGTAAACAGCTTGACCTTTCTTGCACTCCACGATTGTGGAGCAAGGCAGATGCGCCAGTGGATCTTCTAAAATCTGATCTGGTTGCGCGAATGTCGTCGACGTTGTTGCCATTAGTTTTCCTCCGATATTCTAAAGTTGCCGCCCACTTAGATGTGGTACGTAAGCAGCCCAATGAATCCGATGAATGCATTTATCGTTCCTACAAATGCTAAGCGGCTTTAGCCGGGTCTCTATTTATTTACAATATCTACGGGGATTTGCCCAGCGGCGTACCGCAAGGGTTTCCCCGAGGAAACGTAACTTCTAATACGTAAAAATTTTACCGCATGCGCGAATACAAGTAAATGACTATCTTTGGGAGGTTAACGTACCTCTCCGTATTCTTGACCGGTTTCAGCGCTATAAGCGTGAGAGCCTCGGAGTACGCCGCGCCTGCCGGGGAACGGCCCGCGATCACACGTCAGGGTAATCCAAGTATTATCCCGGGAGGACGGATCGTTGCGCCGCTCGGGCGGCAATTGCTTACCGGCCCCGGGCCGTTCGGCCTGGCCATCAGTCCTCAGGGCAAAACGATCGTCACGTCTAACCTGGGACCGGAGCGTCTTTCCCTTACTGTTCTTGAACCGGTGCGCAACGGCGCTTGGACCGTTCGGAATCTGGTGCTCGATTCGAAACCGGGCGGCGACGACGAGCAGTGGCGCGGTGTTTTTATGGGATTGGCTTTTGCGGGCGAAAAGTCGATCTACGCCTCCGAAGGTGAATCCGGGCGCGTTCGCCTGGTCGATCTCTCGAGCGGTACGCGCCGCAAACTGTCCGACCTCAACCAGGACGGTTTTACGGACAGTTTCGCGGGCGATCTGGCCCAGGATCCCGATCGAGGAATCCTTTATATTTTGGACCAGGCGAATTTTCGGATGGTCGTTTTGGACACGCGCAAGAACCGAATATTGGCCTCTATTCCCGTAGGCCGTCTTCCATTCGCGATCGCGCTTTCGCCCGACCGGCGCAAGGCTTACGTCACAAATTTAGGGATGTTTCAGTATCGCGGGATTCCGGGCGCTCGCGCGGACCATGCCCGCGAAACGGGGCTGTCGTTTCCAGCTTTCGGGTTTCCTTCGCCGGAATCGGAACGTGGGGCCAGGCGGAAAACCGCCGCGGGCGAGGTAGACGTTCCCGGCCTGGGCGATCCCAACGCGCCGGAATCGAACTCACTGACCGTATTGAATGTGGATGACCCAGCGGCTCCTCGAGTTGAAGCATTCCTGCACACGGGAACTCCGTTCGGCAACGGCGTCGATGGCGGCAGCGCTCCCTCGGGAGTGCTCGCCGCCGCCGGGCGTGTTTTCGTTTCGAATGCCCACGACGATTCGATTACCGTAATCGACGCCAATACGAATACCATAACTGGCGAAATCGGACTCAAAATTCCGGGCTTGGAAAGGTTGCGCGGAGTTCTTCCGCTAGGGCTCGCCTATGCCGCCGGGGACGATTGGCTGCTGGTGGCAGAGGCGGGAATCAACGCTGTCGGCGTGATCGACCTCAAACGCATGCAAGTGATCGGGCATATTCCGGCTGACTGGTTTCCGGCCCGGGTCGCCGTCAGGGACGGTACGGTATACGTCGCCAACGCCCGCGGGCATGGGACGGGGCCCAATTTGCCGGCACGGTTCACGATTCCTGCTACAGGCGAACCGGGTGGCGATTTGAGCAACGTGCTGCGGCGCGGGACGTTGACGGCATTCGCGTTGCCCGGTCGCGACGAATTGCCGAAGTTGACCGGCACTGTTTTCGCCGCCAATGGATTATTTCCCAACAAGGACGCGCCCGCGCGCCCGGCAATTCCGGTGAAACACGTTGTGCTGATCGTGAAAGAGAACCGCACTTTCGATGAAGTGTTCGGAGATCTGCGGAAAGCCTCGAATGGAGTGGTTGCCGGGGCTGCGCCGTTGGCGCGGTTTGGACATTCCGGCTACGCCGACGGCGAAATGAAGCGGCTCAGTTTGCAGGACGTAAACGTCACGCCTAACCACCACGCCTTGGCCGCCCGCTTCTCCTTCAGCGACAATTTTTACGCCGATTCCGAAGTCAGCGTGGATGGGCATCACTGGCTGGCCGGTGCCTATCCCGACGCCTGGACCGAGACTTCGCTCATGGCTGGTTATGCCCAGCAGAAGCAGTTTCGTTTTCCGGCATCGGCCCCGGGCCGGCTTCTGTTCGCCCAGACCGATTCTTCCGTACATCCCGAAGAGCAGGGCGAAGGCGGCACGATTTGGCATCACTTCGAACGGTACGGAATCGCTTTCCGGAACTTTGGAGAGGGCTTCGAACTCGCGGGCGTGAACGAAGGGGAAGGACTGGAGCCGACTGGCGCGCGGTATCTCACCAACGTTCCGATGCCCGATCCGTTATATCGCAACACATCGCGCGACTATCCGGGGTTCAACATGAACATCCCCGACCAGTTTCGCGCCAGCCAGTTTATTCGCGAGATCGCCGAAAAATACGGGAAGGGGGAT
>JALYXS010000691.1 GCA_030946965.1 Acidobacteriota bacterium | reverse complement strand
GTAGTTAGTCGTGCCGGGACCGGAGCCGTTCGGGGCGCCACAGTTTCCGTAATATGACCTCGCTGGATCGTTCCGGGCCTGCGCAAGTCCGGGAGATGCCGCGAGGGAAGCAATGCCTGCGGCGGGGAAGGCCTGCAAACCGGCCAAGTGTACCGGGTAATTAACCAGCGGGCTAATACGGCAGGATCGGACGCATCGCGTTCAGGCTGGCCAGGATCGCCGATCCGTTGCTGATTAGCGCCGCGATGTTCGGGCTTACCAGCCCGCGCGGAATCGCCAGCGCCAGCGCCAGCGTATTCAATCCAGCGATGATCGCGTAGTTCTCCCGCACCAGCGTAATGGCGTGTTTCGAAATATCGATGGCCGTCAGCAGTTTCCAGAGGTTGTCTTCCATCAGCACCACGTCCGCCGATTCGCGCGCGACGTCCGCGCCGTTCTTCTTGGCGATTCCGATATCCGCGTGAGCGAGCGCGGGCGAATCGTTGATGCCGTCGCCCACCATCGCAACCACATGCCCTTTGCCCTGGAATTCCTTCACGACGCTCGCTTTGTCAGCGGGCAAAGTGTCGGAAAAAAACTCGCGTATCCCCAGTTGTTTGGCAACGGCGCGCGCGACCGTGCCGTTGTCGCCCGTGATCATGACCGTGTTCCGCACGCCGCGGTTGTGCAGCGTTCGAATCACGTCCAAACTCTCGGGACGAATCTGATCGCGGTACGGGATTAGCCCGGTTAACTCGCCGTCCACGGCAAACAGCAGCGTGGAGCAACCCTTCCGGTTGAGTTCGCGCACCGAGTTCGACGAACCATTCACATGAATGCCGGTTTGCCGGAAATACCGCTCATTCCCAATGTGAATGGCAAAGCCGTTCACCCGCGCTTCCACGCCGAGGCCGATCCGCGATTCCCCACCGGAGCGCTCGGGAACGCGAACGCCTTCGCGGCGCGCTTTTTCGACGATCGCGTGCGAGACGGGGTGCTTCAAGCGCGCTTCAGCCGCGGCCGCGAGCGCCAGAATGCGGCGTTCCGGAAACTTGCGCGGGTTCAGAGAAACGATGTCGAGCACCTGCAGCACGCCCGTGGTCAGCGTTCCGGTTTTGTCGAACAAAATAGTGTCGAGCTTCGCCAGCTTTTCCATATGGCTGCCGCTCTTGATCAGAATTCCCAGCCTGGCGGAGTGCGTCATGGACGCGAGAACCGACGTGGGCGCGGCCACGCGAATACCGGTCCCGTAATCGACAATCAACATCGAGAGCAGCCGGTTCAAATCGCCGCTAATTCCATATAGTCCCGCGCTCAGAACCAGCTGCGGCAGAACCAGCCGGTCGGCGAATTGCTCAGCGTAATTCTGAATTCTGGTTTCCCCCATGGGAGCCGCCTCGATCAGATGAACGATCTGCGCCGCCGTCGTATTCGCGCCGACGCGTACCGCCCTCAGACGGATTCTTCCGTCGCGGACAATAGTTCCGGCGTAGACGGGATTCCCTGGAGAACGCTCTACCGGGAGCGATTCACCCGTAACGGTTCTTTGATCGACGACCGCGCTTCCGCTCAAAACTTCTCCGTCGACTGGAATCAATTCTCCGGGATACGCGACAACCGTGTCTCCCACAACCACCTCCGCGGCGGGAATGCGAACCACTTTGTGGCCGCGCACCACCCACGCATCCGCGCTCTGGAATTCGAGTAAATCGGCGATGGCGCGCTTCGACCTTCCGGCAGTCTTGTTCCGGATCCAATCGCCCAGTGAAATCATCCACAAGATGAAAGCTCCTGTAAAGAATTGCCCCTGAAAGATCGAAATCCCGATGGCGATACTGTCGAGGAAATCGACATTGAGGCGGCGTTCCTCGCGAAGAACGAGAAGGGCGCGCCTCCAGGTCGGTATCGCGGCAAACGTCATCAAGGGTAGGGTGAGCGCTAGAAGGGCCGGCGACTCAATCAGACACAATGCCGCGCAGAGGGTATTCAGCGGCAGTGAATTGGCTGACGCGAATTTCCAAATTTTTCCCGTGCGGGGTGGGGCTTCAGAAGCCGCATAAGCAGGAAATTGGCTAGTGCCAATTACTCGCAGCCGGAATATGATTTCGTCCAGAACCGAAAGCGCGTGAACGTCGCATTCAATGACGACGCTTGCGCACCAGGAGTTCAGGCGAACGCGGACGTTAAACTCGCCGAGCCAGTTTCTCAGCCTTCCGCATAAAACGCGATTACCACTCAGAGCGGGCACGTGCAGACGCACGCGTCCCGGCAGGCTATGAACTAACTGGAAATCCATTGAGGCGCCGCGTTCAGGAATGCGCCGAGGCATTCTCTGCAACTTCGGCCGGCGGGTTCAATACGACTTCTTGCGCATGGACGTCCACCCGCGGTGGCTGAGTATGCAGGGTCAAAAACGAATTGAAGGAAAATATTCCCAAAGTGACCCACATAGGAGTGGACACGTCCGTCTCAAGTTCCAGAACGCTGTAAACAGCTAAGCCCAGCGGCAAGAGGACATTCAAGTCGACAGCATTGTTACTCAACTTTTTTACGCCGACATTGATCTGTTTCACAAAATCGACAATCGACTTCGCTACCTCCGAGCGAGCGGAAAGAAATTCCGCCTCCCGCTCGATCCTCCGCGCCAACTCATCCACCTCACTAAGTTCCGGGGGCTTCAAATCGAAGATGTCCCCTTCAGCGGCGTGACTTTCGAGCCTCTCGTGAAAATCGCTATGCGCCGCCGGATCGTACTCGATGAGAACGCTCCCGGTTTGGGGATTTACATCCACGCGCCGGACCCCGGGCATGGGAGAGAGAGATTGCTTGATCCGCTCCAGAAACTCCGCGTCGCCTTTTGCATGCGAGATCTTCAGGCGCACGCGTCCCCGCACATGATGCACCACGCGGGCCGTACCCGGCGAGCTAGTCCCCCGCGCACCTTTCATCAAGCGCGGGAGGGAGCTGGCGCGCTCGAATGGGCAATCGGCTCCGCGTCTTCCGTCTGACGCTCGGATTTCACTTCGGCGACAATGTCCTGCATGTGCTCGTTCGCTTCCCCGACAGTTTCTTTAGTCTTCTCGACAACCGCGTACCCAGCTTTCATGGCCCCTTTTATGAACGGACGAAGCGCATTTCCGATACGCGGAAGAAGGTTAGGCGCGAGCATTGCCGCCACGCCGATTAGCATGCCGGGAATCAACTCGGCCTCAATTAAGGCAACTCCGATTCCGACAGCCGCGACCGTAGCCACGCGATTAGCGAGGACATTGTTGGTATCGGGTTCGAGTTTCGGGGAGGTTTGAATTGCCGTCGTCTTGCCGGAATGGGCGATTGTGTCTGCGTGTGCTTTAGCCAAGGATAAGGTCTCCAGTTCTTCAACAGTGTAGCAATTGGGTTACCATCTCATCGCGATTGTCTTAACCGTTATCGCCGATGCTGCGGCGTTTTTGCGCGAGCTTCTTCAAATTGGCGCAACTCGCGCTTACCCTCTTCCACTTGGCCTTTTTCCCGATAGATGCGCGCCAGGAGATAGTGCGCCTCCGGATAATTCTGGTCCACTTCGGTTGCACGTTTTAGCCAGCGGATCGCCAGGTCGAGTTTATTCAGCTTTACGAGAGCCTTGCCCGTCAGGTAAAAGTTGCGCGCGGATCGGGGATTGCGCTCCGAGGCCTCGGCGGCCAGCTCAAACGCTTTTTCATAATCGCCCTTTTGGATCAGCAGGTCCGCTAGATTCGCGTAGGGCCACTCATAGTCGCGATGCGTTTCATGCACCAGCTCGAGTGCTTTTAGGAATGCCCGGATCGCCTCGGGATCGCGATTCAGAGCCTGGTAACAAAGCCCAAGATTATCCCAGGCCTTGTAGGACGCGGGATCGATCTCGATGGTTTTGTTGAACTGCTCGCTCGCCGGTTCCGGCCGCGATTCCTGGTAGTAAATACGGCCGAGCGCATAGTGAAGCTCCGCATTGCGCGGTTCGACGTTAAGAGCTTTGAGCAAAGAGGCTTCGGCTTTGGCGTCTTCGCCCGAAAGATAGTAAACATCCGACTGCATTTTTAGCGCCGCGGTGTGGCGCGGCTCCGCCAGCAGGATTGCATCGAGCGTGCGGCGGCAGTCCGCGAGGCGGCCGCTGAGAAGCTGCGATCGCGCCATCGAAAGGAGCGGCGCACGGTCTTGCGAAGCCGCAAGACCGGCAGATAGGAAGACGAGAATTGCTGCCAAAGAGGCCACGGTCCCGTGCTCGCCGTTTTGAACGGCAGCGTTAGAAGTTAACGCGCAGCTCCAGTTGCAGACCTCGCGGCCCATATGCCGGTCCCGTGATCCTCCCGAAGAGTGGGCTGGATTTGACGCTGGCCATCGCTGACAGCGACGGGCCAGGTGTCGAACTCCCGTTTTGAAACGTAGCGCCCGATTTCAGGGGAGCTGGTCTCGATTAGCGGCGCTTCGCCGGACACGGTGACTTTGTCGGTAATCTGGCCTAACTCCAGCTTGAAGTCGACTGTAAGGGTTTGCGCGACTCGTAGCGTTACGTTCTCCTCGACGGAAGTGCGGAAACCGGG
>JALYXS010000690.1 GCA_030946965.1 Acidobacteriota bacterium | reverse complement strand
AGATCTGGCCGCCTTCGTCCGCCTTATCGGACCATGTGACGTAGGCGATCGATTTCCCATCGGGCGACCAGCACGGATAGAATTCGCGCGAATCTCCGTCCGTTAAGCGTCTGGGAGCGCCGCCGATATCCATCAGATAAAGATGCGTCATGGCGGAAAACGCCACGCGCTTACCGTCCGGTGAGAGCACGGGCTGCTGAATCAACCGGGCCTTTAGCGGCCCTTCTTCCACGCGCCTCTGGAAATGCATCGCATGATCGGTATCGAGCGAAACTTGCGCGGTGAATGGGATCGGCCGGTCCGTTCCATCGGCGACGTTCACGCGGTGAAACTTGCCGCCATAGCTAACGACAATCGACTTGCCGTCCGGCGTAAACGCATATCCGGGGAGCAGGTCGCGCGTAAAGCGGCTTTCCTGATCGTCGCGCGTGACGGGGTTCTTCAACCAGCGCTCGTCGCCCGTTTTAAGATCTCGAATGCGCAATCCGGTCTCGGTTTTGTAGCGGGTCCCGAATACAAGCTGAGCGCCATCTGGGGAAAGCACCGGGCGGACCGCGCTTCCGTTCGCATTCGTAATCACGTCTTCTTCGCCGGTCACCCGATCGCGCCGCGCAACCTGCCACATCGGGAATGTGGCGTTGTATTGGAAGCCGTTATTCTTGCGGGCGTAGTAAAAGTACTTGCCATCGCGGCTGGCTACGGCGCCCATGAAATTCAGGCGAACCGGAACAGGAGCGCCGGGCGCGGGCGGCCCTGGGGGAGCCGGGGTAGTCTGCGCTTTGGTAACCTGCACGCCCGATCCACCGCGGATGTGATACATCCAGATTTCGTAAGTGCGCGCTTGCGGCGCCTCGCGCGAGACCAACACATACTCGCCATCCGGAGTCCATGAAGGAGAAGCCAGTTCGGCATTGCGATCATGCGTGAGCTGCCGCGGCTGGCTGCCATCGGCTTTCGCGATCCAGAGATTGTCGGCCCCGTCGCGATCGCTGATAAACGCGATCTGGGCGCTATCGGGAGAGAACGCCGGCTGGCTGTCAAATGCCGGGCCGCTGGTAATGCGCTTGGCCGTGCCGCCCTCGATGGGGAGAGTGTAAAGATCGCCGAGAAGATCGAAGATCAGCGTCTTGCCGTCGTTCGAGACATCGACCGAAAGCCAGGTCCCCTCGTCGGTCGTGAACTCGGTTTTCCCGGTGTACTGGAGCGGAAGTCCTTTCTTGATAGGCGGCCGGGCTTCGCGCGCTTCAGGCGTTTGAGCCAACAGGAATAAAGAGGCCGCGAGTAGGCCTAGACAGCGTTTCACCATAGCGGGCATTGTAGCGCGCGGACGATCCACTCGCGCGCGAAGGCGTGCAGCGGCGTGTAGGCTTCCCAGACCGACTTCGCCCATCGGTCGATCTCGTTTCCGTACGCCTTCGAATCGGAAGCCGCCAGCGCGGCGGCGATAGTAACTTCGCTTCGGACAGAAGGCAGCACCGGCTTTTCCAGATTCGGCGCGCCAGAAAAGATTTCGCGGAAGCGCAATAGCTATCGGGATGCTGAAGAGAGTACGCAACTGGCATCTGCGGGTTTCTTGTATCGTTGTATTCCGCAAGAAGGGCACGCCATCACTCAAATTGCGCGAACTTCAACGCCCGCCTGGACGTATAGGTAGATTGAGAGCCATGCTGCCATGATCACGTTTCTACTCTGGTTGATTCTGTTGATTGTTTGTTGGCCGGTTGCGCTGCTCGCGCTGATTTTATATCCGCTCGTCTGGCTCGTACTGTTGCCTTTCCGTATAGTTGGGATCGCGGTAGGCGGCGTGCTCGAGCTGATCTGGGCGATTATCGTCCTTCCCGCTCACTTGGCGCGGCGCCTTACCGAGCGGCGCGGGGCCTATTCGCGTTAATTTTTCGCCAGGCTCAAACCGGTGACTACGACATCGGTGTTGTGAGCGAACCGAAGCCCGTAAAGGCCGTCGGTGGATTTGAGCTTTCCAGGAGCCACCAGCTTGTCCTTGTCATAGCCCGCAACGACGGTGCCGTTAATCGCGCACTCGACGCGCCCGTCTTTGACGGAAACGGCGATCTCCTGCCTCAAAGATTCTCCCGGTCCCCCGGCCTTGTGCACGGCGGGATTGGCCTCCCCGCGCCTGCCATTCATCTGAAACGGCTCGGGACCAAATCCGCGCACGATGAAATTTCCGTTGCCGTACGCCGCGCAATACAGGTAGCTTTGCTGCCCGGTTCCCATATCGTTTCCGGCGATGACAATGCCGTAAGGGTGAGGGTGACTATTCAGGTTCATGTATTTCGGCTCCTGGAAGGTGCCCCGCACCGTATAGTTGCCGGTAGCGTTGTTCGCTCGATTCCAATAGGTCACGGATGGACCAGTCTTCGCATGCAGGCCATCGCCTTCCTGGGAGAGCTTCGCGTCGTTTAACGATTGTCCCGCCTTCTCTTCGTTGGTGTCGATCTTTCCCGTCCAGCCTGGCACGGAAATACCGCCGCCATGAACCGCGCGCGAAACTTCTGTTGGAGCTTGAGCATTGGCCATCGCGGGAATAAGCGTGGCGAACGCTAATGCAAGAGTGGAAACGTGGGCGAGTTGCATAGCCAGGATTATAACGCCGCGCCACCTCTTGCAGCCTTTGGCCAGACGACACCCTGATCTTTTTTCATGACAGGAGCCAAGCCTCGGTAGTGGAACTTCTGAACGCGCTGGCCCCGGTAGGTCTCCGTGGTGAATATATTGCCTTTCGAATCGGTGGCAATGCTGTGGACGGCATAAAATTCACCGGGCTGGCGGCCGCCATCGCCAAAAGTGGTTAGCGTTTCAAGAGTATCGCGCTGTATCACGTGGATCTTCATGTTAGATCCGTCGGCAACGTAGAGATATCGCTGACGCGGATCTTTCGACAGCGCAATATCGAACACCGAGCCATCGCCGAGCGTGTTCTTCGCTATGAAAACTTCTTTCACGAAGGTGCCATCTGTTTTAAAGGCTTGAATCCGATCGTTGGTCCGGTCGCACGCATAGAGCAAGCCGTCATTGGCGAGTTCGACGCAATGCACCGGGTTCCGAAATTGCTGAGCGGGCGGATCGCTCGGATTGTATGGGCCGAGTTCCTTATCGTCCGGCTTGTGGCCGTAAGCGCCCCAATGGCGTTTGTACACGCCGGTGTCGGCGTCGAAGACGATTACGCGCCGGTTGCCGTAACCATCGGCGACATACAATTCATTCGTTTTCGGGTCGACCAATGTCTTGGCCGGCAG
>JALYXS010000651.1 GCA_030946965.1 Acidobacteriota bacterium | reverse complement strand
AGCCGGACCCGGCGACTATCGAAGGCCATCCCGTACCTTTCGCGGCCCGGAGGACGCGGCGTCGACACTCGTTGAGTCCAACGGTTGCTCTGCAAATCGAAAGTCCACAAATCGTCCCGTGGACAAGGACCAAAGCCGCTCGAGCAGCCCCCGTACAGAAACATCTGGTCGCGTTTCGGATCGTAAGCGGCATGGTGAAGGCAGCGCCGCAACGGTCGTCCCGATGCATCGGTTAACCCGTGTGAAACGATCATGCGGTCCCGGACGGGGTCGAAAATCAAGGTATGGCCGAAGCGGGCAGGCGGCTTGACGCCATCGGGTGGAAGCTCCGACCAACTCTGGGTCGATTTGCGCGGCGCCGGCCTGACCGCCAAATAGATATACCTGCCGGGTTCGCGGATCATAAGCGATCGGGCCGTCAAGACAAGGCTCGGGCTTGCTTGCGCCCGGCGGCAGTCGCGTGAATTGCAGCGATTGCGGCGATGCGGCAGCCCCGGTTAGCAGTCCGGCCATGAATAATTTGTGAGCGCATACAATCCTTTTTAAACAGGTGCTTGATACTCCCTGAAATGGAGCTGAGGGGGGCCGGGTGATCCGGGCCGGCGGACAGAGGAATCCGCGTCCCTCGGCGTAAGCTACTCAGCGCGCTTCCAGGAGCCCGGCAAACGAGCCCGGCAAATGGGAACCGCAAAAGCCGTCCTGGGCGATTCATCCTTGCCGCGACTCTCGGGAACGTTGAGCTTCATTCGAAACATCACCGTCATCTCGTCCTTCGTCCCAATCGTGCCGAGGGCGGTCGAGGGAGGTTTGAGGCCGTAATCCGTAAGTTTCACCAAGGCTCTTCCTTCTGCCCAAACGATTTTCCCAAGCTCCTGTAGAAGCGAGACGTCGATGTCTACCGGCTTAGCCACATTCCGTATGGTGAGCATGCCTCGAACATGAAATCTGCCGCCGGGTTCAGCGGCGATGCCCGTCGAGCGGAAAACGATAGCCGGAAAGCGCTCTACCGCTAAAATCTCGTGCTCGGCCACGTGCTGGATCTTGCCGCGATCTTTCCCGCTTACCCAATCGTCAAGGCAATAAATACTGGCCGCTCGATCGTGAATCGAACATCGGTGGTGAGAGGCGAAGCCGGATCGAATGCCACCGCGCCACGATACCGGGAAAACTCGAAAACATGCTTCTTGCCTCTGAGCAGACCGGTTTTCTCCACAAGTAATCGCAGGTAGATACCTTTTTCCGGGGCGAGCCGGTAATTGGCGGCCCAAAGATAGGCGGCGCTCACAATCAGGATGACTGGCGTTCTGAATCGCATTAGGGTTCGCGGCGGCCAAACCGCAGCACGATACCGCCGCCGGCAACTACATTGTGCTGCCCGCTGGAGATTACTGGCTCATTGAAGCTCGGATTCCCCGTATAGAAGTCGCGCACCTCGGCTCGGAGACCCACGAACCGCCAGAGCGGGGCGTCCACGCCACCGCTGAAATCAAGCGCGCCCCGGTGCGTGAAGCGCGGCGCGGGATTGGGTGCGCCTCCAATCGTCATTCTGCTTTGTTCATAGAGAGCATAGCCGCCACCCACGGCGGCATACGGCGAAATAGCGCGGCGCGGAAAGAATTTCAAACGCAAACCCAGAGTGACAAGAATGGTGGCGACGTCGCGGCTCGCATTCGAGTTCCCGGCGCCGATATCACGAAGTCCGTTTGCCAGGAAATGCGTTTCGGCGTACAGAGCGGCCAATCGGCCGTCAACGATGCGATAGCCGTAATTGGCCTGCAGAGCGAGCCCACTGCCAAGTTCCAGCTTGCCGAGAGGCGATTGTCGCTGCGGGGGTCACATATTTTCTCTGCTTCTTACTTCGCGGAAAGCCCAGGGAAAGTGACGCGGGAATACTTCCGGTGGTCGAACAACTGAGGCCTGTTTAAATCGGAAGGGTCGATGGCTACAAGTCAAATAGCGACTTTGGTCGGGCCGCCGGGATTTGAACCCGGGACCTCTTCCACCCCAAGGAAGCGCGCTAGCCAGGCTGCGCCACGGCCCGAATCAACTAGTTTACACGCTTTCCCGGTTGACACGCCTGCTAAGTTCCGCCACCTGTCCGGAAATCTTATCCAGCCGGGCAAGAAGTTCCGCCTGTTGAAGTTCGTCGCTCGCGGGCTTCTTGCCCTTAATCGCGAACACGCCTCCCGGTTCGAGGACGCACCGGTCGACATCGGAGAGATCGTCAAAACCCTGCCGGTGCAGCACGGTGACGAGCTCGGATTCGTTCAGCAGTTCTTTCGCGAGCGCCTGCCGGTTTACCCGTCCGTTCTCCACCAGAACCGTCGGCGACCCTTCGAGCAATTGATCGAGGCGCCGGTGCTTGAATAGGAATCGGATCACGACATAATTGATCGCGAAAAGGCTGCACGCGCCAATCAGTCCTCCGGTGAGCGAATTATCGTCCCCAATGATCGCGTTCTGAACGGTGTTCGAGATCGATAGGAGCACGACCAGATCGAACGGATTGAGTTGCGCCAGCTCGCGTTTGCCGAATATCCGAAGCAGCACGATCAGCGCGAAGTAGACGCAAACCGGCCTCAGGATCTTCTCGATAACGGGCAACTTCAGGTGGAACATATCGTCCATGAAGGCTGCGGCGCATAGATCCGGCAGATACATACAGCGGGTCTCCTTTATTTTGCAAAGTACATTGCAATTGCGGAACGGTGTATTTATAATCGTCTCATGGCGTCTGTTCGAAGCATCCGGTCCGTCCCGCCGGAGCCGGTAGGCCTGCATACGCAGGCGATGGATAATTTGCAATTCATCCGCCGCACCATGGAAGGCGCGGCCTCGTTTACGGCGGTGCCGGGCGTGGGCGGAATGCTGATGGGGCTATCCGCCCTGGCGGCGGCATTTTTAGCGCGGCGGGAGCAAAGCCCGGACGGCTGGTTTTACGTGTGGATGGGCGAGGCGGCGCTCGCGCTGGGCATCGGCGTTCTGTTCGCGGAGATCAAGGCCAGGTCCACGCGAACGCCGCTACTCTCCAAACCCGCGCGGAAGTTTGTTCTTGGACTCGCTCCGGCTATCGTTTCAGGCGCGCTACTCACGGCGGCGCTGTATCGGGCCGGCCTGTTCGGGATGCTCCCCGGAATGTGGCTGCTGCTCTACGGAACGGGAATCGTGGCCGGCGGCGCTTTCTCGGTGCGGATCGTCCCGGTGATGGGAATTTGCTTCCTCGGAATCGGCGCGGTAGCGATCCTCAGCCCGGCCGCGTGGGGCAACTGGCTATTGGCCGCGGGATTTGGCGGACTCCAAATTGTCTTCGGTTGGATTATCGCCCGGAGGCACGGAGGTTGAAAATGGCAGCTAAGACCGGTGTGGCCCGCAAGCCGGACAATTCGAAAATTCACGTGGAGGAACGCGCTTCATCGGCCGCCGATGCGATCACCCCGAAACTCGACCGGCTGATTCATGAACGGCTCCGGCTCGGCATCCTGAGCGCGCTCGCGGTGAACCAATCGCTCACTTTCAATGAGCTGAAAAAGTTGATGGCCACGACCGACGGCAATCTCAGCGTGCATGCCCGTAAACTCGAGGATGCGCGTTATATCGCTTGTACCAAATCGTTCGAGGGCCGAATGCCCCGGACCGAATACAAGTTGACGCCCACCGGGCGGAAGTCCCTCGAAAAATACCTGGATCACATGGAAGCCCTGATCCGGGCGATGCGAAAGTAAATCATGAAAGCGGCCTAAAGGCGGCTCGTTCGCAATTACACTTTATGTCTAAAAGTACTCTGCATCTTCTGCACGCCGCTATCATTATGGACGGAAACGGACGGTGGGCCACCAGCCGTGGATTGCCCCGCATCGCCGGGCATCGCGCGGGAGCGGAAGCAGTCCGACGCACCGTCGAAGCGTCACCGGAACTCGGGATCGGCACATTGACGCTGTACGCGTTTTCCTCGGACAACTGGCGCCGCCCGCGGCCCGAGGTAAGCGCGCTAATGGGCCTTTTCGAGCGCTATTTGTGCAAAGAGGCGGAACGATGCCGCCGCGAGGGGGTCCGCCTTTCTGTCATCGGGCGCCGCGACCGTTTATCGACGCGTTTGCTCGATGCCATTCAGAAAGCCGAGGCCCTGACCCAGAACAGCCGCGCTTTGCATTTGCGCGTTGCGGTGGATTACTCCGCGCGCGACGCCATTGTTTCTGCGGCCCAACGCGTGGGTGAGCGGCCGGGCGGAAGTATCGAGCTATCGCGCGAGTCGTTTTCCCGCGAGTTGAATGAGGCGATACACGATACCGCGGCATCTCCCGATGTCGATCTGCTCATCCGCACTGGCGGCGAGCAGCGTCTCAGCGATTTTCTACTTTGGGAATGCGCCTATGCCGAAATGGTTTTTACGCCACGCATGTGGCCCGACTTCAACGCAACCGATTTGCGCGCCGCCGTCGATCAATTCCACGAACGCGAGAGAAGGTTCGGACAAGTGCCCGAAGCACAATTGAATGGCGGGCCTGTAGGACAATTGGTCTTTACGAATGGGGAAGCGGGGGATCTTCATCACCTTCGAGGGGATCGATGGCTGCGGTAAGACTACGCAATTGCGTTTGCTGGGGGAAAAACTGCGGCGCCACGGCCACGAAGTCGTGGAGACCATCGAGCCTGGCGGGACCGCCATCGGTAAACAGATCCGGCGCATACTGCTAGATTCCGCCAATCGCGATCTGAAACCAACGTCCGAGTTGCTACTCTATTTCGCCAGCCGCGCGCAGAACGTGGAGGAGGTAATTCGCCCCGCGCTAGAATCCGGACGGTTCGTTCTGTGCGACCGGTTCACCGATTCGACACTGGTGTATCAAGGCTGCGGTAGAGGATTGGAGGCGGAAACCGTGCTAACGCTCGATCGTATCGCGTGCTCGGGCCTACGACCGGACTGCACGGTGCTCATCGACGTGGATCTGGAAACGAGCCTCGCGCGCGCACACCGGCGAAACGAGATCGGCGGGAGCGCGGAAACGCGCATCGATGACGAATCTATTGAGTTCCACGGACGGGTTCGCGATGGCTATCTGGCGCTGGCGGAACAGGAGCGCGAACGATTTCTGGTGATTGACGGCCGGGCGAAAATCGGGACGGTTGCCGACCGCGTCTGGGAGGCGGTCGAGCCCCATGTTTGAAAACTTCTGGGGTAACGACCACGTGGTGCGCGCGCTCGAGCAGATGATTGCCAGCGGACGCATCCCGCAGACGATGCTCTTCTCGGGGCCGGAAGGCACGGGTAAAGCTACACTCGCGCGCCGCTTTGCCGCTGGCTTGCTGAACCATCCCGAGCGGATCGAGTTAGACGATCTGAGCCGTCCCGAACACGTCGCGACCGTTGCCGCGCGGGAAAAATTGCCGGCCGACAAGCGGAACGACGATCCGCTACTGTTCGCGTCGCATCCGGATTTTGTTACCTTCGCGCCGGATGGTCCGCTGCGGCAACTGTCTATCCCGCAGATGCGGTTGCTAAAAGAGCGCGCGCCGTTTCAACCGTTGCACGGCAACCGGCGGATTTTCCTGATCGATCACATCGACCGCGCCGGGGAGCAGGCCGCGAATTCCTTACTGAAGATTCTCGAAGAGCCGCCCGGACATCTCATCCTGATCATGACCGCCGAAAATTCTTACGATCTGCTGCCGACGATCCGCTCGCGGGCAATCATGTTCCCGTTCGCGCCTCTTTCGAACGACGATTTGCGAGCGTTCGCGGCGGCGCGGGGGTTTGCCGACGTCGAACGGCGCATCGCTCTGTCGGCGGGAAGCCCCGGAATCGCTGCATCGCTCGACTTAGCGGTTTACGATAAGCGCCGGTCCGCCATGCACGTGCTGTTGAAGGTGGCCGCCGGGGCAAGCCCGTTCGGAGCGTGGCTGCCGTTTTCGGAGACGATCGCGCGGAGCAAAACGGAAAAGCTGGAACTGTATTTAAGATTGCTATACGAATTGCTGCGCGATCTGTTGATTTTGCGGGAAACCGGCGGCGAGATCCGCAACGCCGACTTGCGGGCGGAACTTTCGACGTTGGCCGGGCGCGTGACCACGCAATGGATCGCGCGCGCGGTGAAGAAAGTGGATGAGCTGGCGGAACTACTCAGGCAAAATATTCAGAAAACGATTGCGCTCGACGCCTTGATTTTGGATCTGCGCGGGAACGGCTGATTTAGGCATGTGGCGCGCGCACTCTTGCGTGCCGCGTCCACACTTATGTGGACGCTTGTTGTGAAGTGTCCCGCCGCTATGTGTCCACACGAGTGTGGACACGGCAGGCACGAGTGCCCGCGCCACATGCTTATTCATAATCCATTTCAATCCGCCGGATTAATCCGCCGGAACCCGCGCCGGCAC
>JALYXS010000645.1 GCA_030946965.1 Acidobacteriota bacterium | reverse complement strand
ACGATGTTGTGCGGCGGCATGCGCGCGATCGCTTCGCGAAATAGCTCGGGGTGCGACACTTCCGGGTCGCCCGATTGGTCCAAAATGCCGGGCATCGCCTCGAAGCTCTGACCGGGAAAAGCCTGGTGCAGAATTTCAGCACGGGCCAGCGCGGCAACCGTCTTTCCGCGTGATGCGCACACGCGGATTTCGCCTACCCGTCCTTGCCGCTGCATCTGATACACCGACGGCAGAAGCTGATCGAGCGTGATCATTCCCCCCCCGATAATCGTGATCTCGGGCTTGCCCGTCACGCCGTGGCTGCTTGCGCGCCGAGGGCTTCGGAAAAGGCTTCTTCCAACGCCGAAAGGCTCTCCCTCATCGCCGCTTCCGTAATCACCAGCGGCGGGCAAATCTTCACCGTGCCGCCACCGTATCCGACCGGACTGAACAGCAGCACGCCTTTCTCGATTGCGCGCCATACAACTTCGAAGGCTAGTTCCGCATCCGGCTCTTTCGTTCCAGGGCGAACGCACGCAATTCCCGCGACCAATCCCTTTCCATCCACGCGGCCAATCTGCGGAAATTTATTCTGCATCCCTCGCAGTTCCCGATGCATTAGATCCCCCACGCGCCGGGAATTCTCAACCAGACCTTCGTTTATCACCAGGTCGATCGAGGCCAGCGCCGCCGCGCAACAGACCGGATTGCCGGTATGCGTCGAAGTCATGCTGCCCGGCAAGTGCAAGTCCATCACATCCGGCCTTCCCGCAACGGCGGAGAGCGGCAGCGAGCTCGAAATCCCTTTTCCGAAACACGCTATGTCCGGCGTAACCCCGTAGTGCTCGAACCCCCACATGGTTCCGCAGCGGCCGAAACCGGCCTGTACTTCGTCCATCACCAGCAGCGTCTTGTGACCGCTGCACCATTGCCGCAACGCTTGGATATATTCGACGGGAGCGAATGCGGCGCTTCCACCTTGATACGTTTCGAGAATCACCCCGGCAACGTTCTGCGGTTCGACCCCGTGCTCCCGAATTGCGAGTTCGAAGCCTTCAAATGAGTTGTCGCGAGTGCGGTAACTATCTGGAAATGGAATCTGGACGAAGCCTGGATCGAGGTTGACGATCCACTCTTTCAGGGCGGGAATGCCGCCGGTTTGTTGCGCTCCGAGCGTTCGCCCGTGGAACGCATTGTCGTAGGAAACGACGACGTGCTTCGAGCGCCCGCCCACTTTCAGGCCATGGGTGCGGCAGAGTTTCACCGCCGTTTCAACCGTTTCCGATCCGGTGGTGAGCAGGAAAATCTTTTTCAAGGGCTCGGGTAAAATCGAAGCCAGCTTCTCGACCAGGCGCGCGCGAATCTCGCTCGGAAAACAATAATTGGTGAGCAACTTCGATTGCGCTTGCCGGGTTATCGCATCGACGATCTCCTGCCGCCCATGACCCGCATTGGCGATGAGCACGCCCGACGACCAATCGATCCACTTGTTGCCGTATGGATCGAAAACTTGAAATCCCTCGGCATGGTCCCACACAACCGGCGGTTGTCCCCGCATCGCCGCCGGCTCATAGCGGTAGAGCGTTTCGAGGATCGGTAGCGATTCGGGAACGGGAAGATCCGTGGCGATCCGCCGGAACGCAGTCTCGACGCGGGGCACGCGCTTGGGAACAATGCCGAATTCTTTGGCCATAAACGATCAATTTATATTAGAGCAATCTATATTAGGACCATGGTTAAAGGGGTTCTGCTGTTTCTGGCCGTCACGGCCCTCGGCCCGCTTCTCGCTCAAGAGGCGCTAACGCAGCCGCTACTTCCCGGCGGCTACATCGGCAGCACCGTGTGCAAGGGCTGCCACCCCGACGTGTGGTTGAAGTTCTTCAAGAACCCGCATTACAAATCGATCGCCTCGGGAAAAGAACCGGCGGAAAAGACCGGTTGCGAAGGCTGCCATGGGCCGGGGAAGGCGCACGTGGAAGCGCATGGCGGCAAGGCCACAATTCGCGCGTTCTCCGTGATGCCCCCGAAAGACGTTCTGAATGCGTGTCTCGCGTGCCATTCGAAAGACATGCCGCGCGCGAATATACGCCGTTCCACGCATACGCAGGCGGATGTGGTTTGCACCAATTGCCACTCGATTCACAAATCGCCCGTGCCGAAATTTCTTCTGGCGAAGGTGCAACGCGAGGTCTGCTATCCGTGCCACAGCGCCGTTCGCGCTCAGTTCGAAATGCCGTTCAAGCATCGCGTAAACGAAGGCGTGGTGCAATGCACGGACTGCCATAACCCGCACGGATCTTTCGCTCCGAGTTGGCGCATGGGGGCGCGTCCGCGCATGGTGGATCAGGCACTTGGGAACGAGGAGCCGTGCCTGAAGTGCCATTCGGACAAGCGCGGCCCGTTTGTTTTCGAGCACGAGCCGGTGCGCGTCGATGGATGTGAAACGTGCCACAGTCCGCACGGATCGATGAACGCGAAGCTGTTGCGGCGTCCGGTGGTGTTTACAGTTTGCTTGGAATGCCACAACGGCGCGGGAACTTTCGGGCGCCAGAATATGGGCGTAACCGTGCAATCGAGCTCGCACAATATGCTGGACCCGCGTTTTCAGCGATGCACCGTGTGCCACGCGCGGATTCATGGATCGAACAGCGATTCGCTGTTTTTCAGGTGACGGACATGCGAGCGATTATAGTCTTCATTCTGGCAATTGCTACCTTGCCCGCGCAGCAGGTTGCCGCTCCCACGCCCGAGCCGGTTGGCCCCGTTCGGGGCGAAAACGTGAGCGGCTACAACATCGTCAACTCGTTCGAAACAGGTTATCGTTACAGTCTGGTGGGCGGTAACTTAGGCAAGTACCGCAGCGATGTAAATTATCGCAACGGCATCCGTCTGCTCGGCGGCAATCTCACGGTAAACTCCCGCAATGGTCATGGACACTGGTTCGACGAGATCGTGCT
>JALYXS010000613.1 GCA_030946965.1 Acidobacteriota bacterium | reverse complement strand
GCTGCAATTCGGCATCGACGCCGCGCGGGTTTGAAACGTAGAGAACCGGATCGCCGCTGCCGCGGAACTGCACGCCCTGATAAACCGTCGGAAGAAAGCCGCTGCCCCAGCAGGAGTTGCCGCCGCTAGGGCCGTTCTTGCCGGAACTGCACACCACAAAGGCGGGCAAGTCGCGCGACTCGCTACCTAGCCCGTACGTAACCCAGGAACCCATGCTGGGACGCCCGAAAATTTGCGAACCGGTGTTCATCAGCAGCTGTGCCGGCGCATGGTTGAACGCGTCGGTGGTCATCGATTTCACGATCGCGATATCATCCACGATTTTCGCGAGCCGCGGCAGAAGCTCCGATAACTCCGCGCCGCTCTGGCCGTATTTCGCGAACTTGAACTTCGGCCCGAGCAGCTTGGAGTTCGGATTGATAAACGCCGAGCGATAGCCTTTCAGAAGTTCGGGCGGAGGCAGCGTACCATCGAACTTGGCGAGTTGCGGTTTGTAATCGAAGAGCTCTAGATGGCTGGGCGCGCCAGCCATGAAAAGAAATATTACGTTCTTGGCTTTGGCCGGGAATTGCGGCTGCTTGGGAGCGAGCGGGTCGTCCGATTTCGCCTGCGCGTTCCCGCCCATCAGATGGCCGAGCGCCATCGCGCCCAAACCCACGCCGCACTGTTCGAAAAACCAGCGGCGGCTCACCTGCGTCGGGTTCAGGTTTCGGTAGAGACGATCCTGGCAGTTCATGGCGTTATTCCTTGGTTATCGTTTCGTCCAGATTCAATAACACGCGCGAGACCGCGGTCCAAGCCGCCAACTGCGGAGCCGTGGTCCCGGCCGGCAACCGCGGAGGCGCGTTCGGATCGGCGGCGGCTAAATCCCACGGGTTGATCTTTCCGTCGGCGAATCGCCGTTCCTGTTTATCCAACAGCTTCAGTAATTCGGCCGATTCCGCCGGGGTCGGCTTGCGTGCAATACAGCGGCGCACGGCGTAAGTCAGCCGTTCCGAATCCGTCTTGCCGCCTTCCTGAAGCGTTCGCATTGCTAGCGCGCGCGCCGCTTCGACCGACATGGGCTCATTCAGAGTGGTCAAAGCCTGCAGCGGCGTGTTCGAACGCGAGCGCCGGACGCACGAGCTGTCGCCATTGGGCGCGTCGAAAATCTGGAGCATCGGGTAGGGTACCGAGCGATAACGGAAGGTGTACAGCGCCCGCCGATAGCGATCCTCGCCCTTCGATTCGTTCCAAACCTTGGGACCGTAGCTCACCGGCGGCTTGAACAGGAAATCTGGCGCGGGGGGATTCACGCTTGGCCCTCCAACCTTCGAGCTTAACAACCCGCTAGCCGCAAGCTCGATATCGCGCACGATCTCCGCATCCACGCGGACGCGCGGCCCGCGCGCGAGCAGCCGGTTGTACGGATCTTTCTCCAAGAGGTCCGGTGTGACATTCGAGGACTGCCGGTAGGTGGCCGATGTCGCGATCAGCCGGTGCAAGTGCTTCTGGCTCCAGCCATGATCCATAAATTCGACCGCCAGCCAGTCGAGCAATTCCGGGTGCGATGGCGGATCGCACTGCGTTCCCAGGTTTTCGCTGGTGGTCACGATACCGTCGCCGAAATACATCTGCCACATGCGATTCACCATGGCGCGCGCGGTTGTCGGCGATTGCCGGTCAACCAACCAGCGCGCCAGGGTCAACCGGTTCGGCGGAGCATCCTTGGGCAAGTCCGCGGGCAGCGGATTCAGGAAAGACGGCACTCCAGGGGTGACTTCTTTCGCGGGCTTCAGGAAATCGCCGCGCGTCAAAATGTGGGTCGGGCGCATTTCGGTTCGCTCAGCCAGCACAAGCTGAGCGGAACCTTCCGGAAGCTGATGCCACAGCCCCGCGATGGTGGCGTTTTCGTCTTTCCATTCCGGAACCGTCGTGCGCCAATAGCCAAACACCGTCTGCACCTGCACGGGCGTCCGCCGCTCGCGCGCAATCGTGAAGATTCGCCGCACGTTGGATGGGATCGGATCGGCTACCGCGTCGGGCGCGGTCGTGATCGAAAGCCGGAGCCGTCCCAGATTGTTGTTCTGATTGTCGTCGCTATTCCAACCGCCATGTTTCTGGCTCAGGTAGATATTGAGAACGGTTCCGCCTTCGTGCGTGATGGGCTTCTCGACGTTGAACACCGCCTGATGCGGCTGATTCCGCAGCACCGGTCCGGCATCGAATCCCCACGCCGTTTCATCCTTGCCGTCGATGGCGAAATTGATCGGCCCCGTTACCCGCCGCTTCTTGGTCTTGTCGCCGTTCTTGTCGTCGTTCTTATCGGCGTTCTTATCGCCGGTCTTGTCGTCGAACATCGGATCGAGCGGCGTTTCGGGCAGCGCGATATCCGCCGTCGCCTTCACGATCTTAATTTTTTCAACTTGCGTTGTACTGGTGTTCGGCGCCGCTTCCACTTCGAACTCCGTCAACGCGCCGGTGCCCTTAATCGAGCGGCCTGGACCGTTCAACGGCAGATTGGGATCGTTCATTAACTCGAGGCGAAACGCCGTGATGTTCTGGACGCCGGTCTTCACGATCAGCTTTACGCGGTGCTTGGTCGGGGCGTAGCCTTGTTCCAACAGCGAGCCATCGGACATCGCTAGATACTTAGCGCCGCCGGTCGAGATGTCGTCCACTTCAGGCTTAACTACGGTCCACTCCGGCTGATCGTTCTTGACCTTGTCTTCCCACGCGGCCATCCTCGTCTGCCAGTCGGGATTGCGATGCTCGATACCGCTTTCCATTTCCCGGATGCGGCG
>JALYXS010000589.1 GCA_030946965.1 Acidobacteriota bacterium | reverse complement strand
GGATGGAGTTCTATCGCAACGTGAAAATTGCCGGCGAGGACGTGGTGGAAGAACCGGTGCAGGAGCAGCCGCTCGAATCGATTCCGGGCTACGACGAGGACGCGCGCATTACTTACGTGGGCGGACTTAGCGAGGATACGGGCGAGGGGAGTTTGGTGGAGTAGGGGCTACCGATTCCGTAGTGGTTTCAGGCCGGGGTTGCAGGTTGCAGCCCTGGCCTTTTTTATGCCTGTTGCTGCTATCGAAATAGATCTCGCCGGATACAAAAGATACAAACGGTAAAGTAGTGAAAGTTCAAACAACCCCAACCGCAGAGCTTAACCAAACCATCAATGTCATCGTGGAGAATTAAATAAATGGAACCGGGGCATGTAAGGGCAAACGCCCTGAAGGGAAGTCAGAGCAAATGGTTACCCTGCCCATCACGGTACTTGTCTTCTACGCCTGCGCAGACCCTGTCAAAACTAGCTTATTTGCCTTTCAGCTCGGCTTCGATAATCGGTTTGATCGCCTCCAGTGCCAGCGATCCATTGTAGTGTTTTCCGTTAACGAAGATCGTGGGCGTGCCGTTCACTCCAGCACTCTCGCCATCGGCCAAATCTTTCTCAATCGCGCGGCTGTATTTGTTGGCGTCCAGATCCGCTGCAAACTTGCCGGTGTCAAGTCCGATTTCTTTCGCCCAAATCATCACATTTTCGCGCGTGATGCCGTGAAACTTTGCGAATAGCTTATCGTGCATGGGCCAAAACTTGCCCTGCGCGAAAGCCGCTAACGCCGCTTCCGCCCCGAGGTTTGCGTGGGGATGGATCGAAAGCGGGAACTGCTTGTAGATCAGCTTGACGTCGCGCGGATACGCCCGCAGCACGGCATCGATCTGGCCCACCGCTTTCGAACAATACGGACACTCAAAATCCGAAAACTCGACCAGCGTAATTCTCGCGTCTTGGGGCCCTTTTACGGGCGATCCCGCAACGGGAATCTCCACTGGATCTTCGAGCACGCGGCCCGGACCCGCGTGGCGGCGCGCCACGGCCGAGGTCGCGAGCGCTTCATGAATCTGGCTTGCGTTCTTGCCTTCCCGCGCGCTCTTCACGACTAGCGCGGCAAGCGCCTTGCTATCGGAACAGTTCGGGTCCATCACCCGGCACTGCGCCAGTTTCATATCGCACTGGCAGGTGCAGCCCTCTTCCCGCAGCACCTTCAGCGCAGTCTGCTGCTGGGTCGCGGTCAGGCCGGAGAAATCGACGTTCGGTAATTTGGTGGCCGCTTGCCAGGTTTGTTGGGCCGGCATGGACAACACCATAAGACAAAGCGGCAATAGAATTCGCATCTTCTTCTATTATGAGCTTCTGCTAACCTGAGCAGGTGCCATTGCTATATGAC
Source organism: Acidobacteriota bacterium (assembly GCA_030946965.1). Lineage (GTDB taxonomy): Bacteria > Acidobacteriota > Terriglobia > Bryobacterales > Bryobacteraceae > JALYXS01. The sequence continues at coordinate 701 of JALYXS010000589.1, read as the reverse complement.
CTTGACCCGGGGCCTGAATGCCCGGAGATCGTCAGGATGATCGTCGAGATCCCGCAGAATTCGGCGAATAAGTACGAATACGATGGGAAACTCGGGCTATTCCGCCTGGATCGCGCCCTCTATTCGCCGATGCACTACCCTGGCGATTACGGCTTCATTCCGGGAACGCGGGCGGACGATGGCGATCCGATGGACGTGCTGGTGTTGACCCAGCAACCAACCTTCACGGGTTGCCTGATCGAAGTCCGTCCGGTTGGGATTCTCAACATGATGGACAACGAAGAACGCGACCAGAAAATTTTGGCGGCGCCGACTAAGAATCCGCGGTACGACCAGATTCATACGATGGACCAGATCTTCGCGCACATCCGCCGGGAAATCGAGCACTTCTTCACGATTTACAAAGAGTTGGAAGGGAAGGTGACGGAGATGCAGGGTTGGGGCGGCCCCAGAGAAGCTCGCAAGGCGATTCTCGATAGCCGCCAGCGCTATTTGGAGACAAAGACTGAAAACGAGACAGTGCCGCAAGCCTCCGTCACCGCCTGATTTTCCGGCCGCCTGTGGCTAACGCGATTTTTTCTTGGCGGCTTCTTTCTTGGGCCCGGATTTCTTATTCTTCGCGGGAGATTTTTTCTTGCCCGCGGGACGCTGGCCGGATCGCCGCCGTCGTCAATCACAATCTCCGGGTCGTTCTTCCAGGT
>JALYXS010000579.1 GCA_030946965.1 Acidobacteriota bacterium | reverse complement strand
GAACTCATGGAGCAGCCGGGGTGGCCGCAGTTGCAGGAAAGCTCCATCGTAGCGCCGGCATCCCGGCAATAAGTGCTGCAATACTTGTCGTTCGCCGGGGCGGGACAAGTACAGGACGGGTGAGCGCATTTCTTGGTTTGATCGGCCATGGGAATTCTCCTCGCCCGAAGTCTATCAGAATTACTTACGCGCCACCAGAACCCGCGACGGATAAAAAATCTGCTTTACCTTTTCATCGTGCAGGATCTCGAATGTGCGCGCTTCAATCAGTTCGGGAATGCGCTGTTCGACTTGCCTGCCCCAGAAAGCCGGCGCAATCTTGCCCGCCACTTTATAAACCTCATTGAAAATCGCGGCGTTCTGCCCAATCAGGATTAGCGTAAGACGGCCTCTGTGGCGCAACACCCGGTGAATTTCCGCCAGCGCCTGCACAATACTCTCAACAGGCAATAGCTCAAGCAGATAGCAGCACATTACAGCATCGAAACTGCCATCGCGAAACGGCATGTGCCGCGCATCCACCGCCTGGCAATGCGACGTGGACGCGGGAAACTCCAGCCGGGCTCGCTTCTGCGTTCGCGCGGCCATCTTCGGAGAAATATCGATGCCCACCGTCGCGCCGTTCCGATTCGTCCGCAGTATCCGCCGGAACATTTCACCCGAACCGGTGGCGACTTCGAGCACGCGCATACCATCCTGAATTCCGGACATGTCGAGCGCGCACCGATGCGCGTTCGAATGAAACAGCATCGTCGAGAGCGGATAAACCGCGGCGACGCTGTCATAAACCCTACGGGTGCGGCGCGACATGCCCACGCAAACATCGGCTGCCGGCCACTCCGTGACCGAGTATTCGAGCTTACTCAAAGAATTCTCCTGGGGGTAGGGGGCGGCGTCCGCTTCGGGGAACGGCACTCAGGACACCGCCGCCAGGCTGCTGTTTTGCATTTCTGGCACTTCAATCGCGATGCGGGTGCCCCGCCCGGCTTTGCTATCTATCTCCATCCGGTAGCCGGAGCCAAACAGCACTTTGAGGCGTTCGTTCACGTTGCTGAAGCCAATTCCTTGCTCGAAAATCGTGCCGAGTTTGTGCTCGGGAATTCCGGCGCCATCGTCCTCGACGGTAATGTGCAAGCGCCCGTCCAAGCGACGGCTCCGCAACTTCACCGTGCCGCCTTCCACTTTGCCGCTCAATCCGTGCTTGAGACAGTTCTCCACCAAAGGCTGCAAGAGCATGCTCGGAACTAGCATATCCAATGTCGCCGGGTCCACGTCCACCTCGAAATGAAGTTTGTCGCCAAATCGTACCAATTCGATCGCCAGGTAGTCCTCGATGAACGCCAGTTCGTCGCGGAATGCGCTTAGGTTTTCATGTTTCTTAAGGAGCCGCCTTAGAATTCGCGACAATTTCAGAACGGTGAGCCGGGCCTGCGCGGGATTGCTGCGGATCAAAGAGGAAACCGAGTTGAGCGTATTGAAAAGAAAGTGCGGATTGATTTGCCGGGTAAGCGCTTCCAGCCGGGCCTGCATCAGCAGGCGATTCTGCTCCTCGAGTTTGATCTCCGTTCGCGCGTTGTTCCACACTTTCAATGGCAGCGTAACCGCAAAAAACGTCGTGGCGTAGATCGCCGCCAGCGTCAATGCATGAGGATGCTCCCAGGAGGTGTTTAGCGCGAAAATTTCATGCGGAAAAAAGTGGACCAATCCTTGCCGCAGGAATTCGGCGAACAGAATCGCGGCCAGAAAAAGAATGTGAAACAAGGCCCGGCCGTAGTTGCGGAAATAGCGGAACGCGCGATAAAGATCCAAATCGAAAAAAGGAGAAAAACGCCAGATATCTTCCTTGTCGATCGCGCAATCGCGAACCAGCCCGCCCAACAGGCCGATACCGGCGAAGAAGGGCAGGCTCAGGTACTCGCCATTCAGCATGGAAGGAATCGAAATCAGGATTCCCGATACCATGCCAGTAACGTACCCGCCGAGAATGCCGGCCAGAAGACTGCCTTCAAGACCCAGATCCGCGGCCTCATAGGAGCGAATGGCCACGCGCGTGGCAACCCCCGCCGCGAAAATCCCGGCGAACCAAAGCGCCAGTTGCAGCCTTTGATTCAGCGACCGCATCTCAAGCATTAGCGTGTGCCGGAATGAGCGGGAACGCACCAAAAAACTAGCGAGCGATGCCACCACCCCTAGCCTCACCAATAGCGGGATTAAATGCTGATCCACACGGAACTCATTGTGGAACTCATTATAATAAAGGAGATTACGCGGGCAAAGCCCTTTCCATGCCAACCCTTTCCGCGTTTCGGCTCGCCAAGGTAGCCGAAGCGGACTTCCCCACCAAACACGGATTTTTCCGGATCTACGGGTTCGAAGGCCACTATCGGGGCCGTGCCGAAGAAGCCGTGGCGCTTAAAATGGGGGATCTTTCAGGCGATCCTCCGCTGGTGCGAATTCACTCGGAGTGCCTTACCGGCGACGTGTTCCACAGTCTGCGATGCGATTGCCGCGAGCAGCTCGAGATGGCGCTCGGCTTGATCTCGGATGAAGGCCGCGGACTGCTAATTTACGAGCATCAGGAAGGGCGGGGCATCGGCCTTCTAAATAAGCTGCGAGCCTATGAATTGCAGGACCACGGGGCGGACACGGTGGAGGCCAACGAGCGGCTCGGGTTCGAATCGGATTTGCGCAATTATCAGCTTCCAGGGCAGATTTTGCGGTTCTTCGATCTAAAACAGATCCGGCTGCTTTCGAATAATCCCGAGAAGGTGCAGGCTGTAGAGAGCGCTGGCGTGACGGTGGTGGAGCGCGTGCCGTGCATCGCGGCCGCTCTCGATTCCACGGACGCGTACATGCGCACTAAGAAGAACAAGATGGGGCATCTGCTCGAAGGGTTTTGAGGGTTCGCTAATTCGCGGGCTTTGAAATATCGCGCGCGGCGAGCCAATCGACCAACCGCGCGGGCCAGCTCTCAACCGGTGAGCCGGGCTTCTTCGTCGGACGCAAGCCGAATCCGTGTCCGCCGTAATCGTAGATATGCATTTC
>JALYXS010000563.1 GCA_030946965.1 Acidobacteriota bacterium | reverse complement strand
GTATAAGGACTGGCTCTATTTCATGACTCCCGACGCGCACCTGATTTGCCTGAACGCGAGCGATGGCACGGTGCGATGGAACGTCGTGGTGGCCGATTCGCAAAAGGGCTACTGGACTACGATGTCGCCCCTGGTTGTCGGCAATCACGTGATTGTGGGTGTTTCCGGCGATTTCGATAACCTGACCGGTTTCTTGAAATCGATTGACCCCGAAACCGGCAAAACACAATGGCGATGGGACAGCACGCCGCCGGTCGGAACCCCGAACGCCACGTCGGGAGGCATGACGTGGATGACCGGCACTTACGACCCGGCGCTCAATCTGATCTATTGGGGCACCGGGAATCCAACCCCCGTGCTGACCGGCAAGCCGCGTCCGGGCGACGACCAGCACACCTGCAGCATCGTGGCGCTCAATCCGGACAGCGGGAAGCTGGCGTGGGCTTTTCAACCGTCGCCGCACGATACGCATGACTGGGATGCGGTCGAAACGCCGGTGCTGGTGGATGCGGATTTCGGCGGGAAGCCGCGCAAGATGCTGATGCAGACTTCGCGCAACGGCTACTTCTTTGTTCTAGATCGAGTCACTGGCGAAAGTTTGTTGACCACGACGTTCGGGCCGGTGAATTGGAGCCTCGGCGTCGATAAGAAGGGCCGGCCGATTCCGAATCCAGAAAAGGAGCCGGCGCCAGACGGGCGCTTGATCGCCCCAGACGAAGGCGGCATGACGAACTACCGCTCGCCCAGTTTCGACGCGAAGACCGGGCTTTTCATCGTGGACGCCCACCCGAGTTACGGAATCTATTTCGCCAAGCCGGCGGACGGCAACTTCGGATGGGCGGGCGCGGATTATGGAGTTTGGGGAAAAGGCGTTCTAGAGGCTATCGATTACCGGACGGGCAAACTCCGGTGGACGCACGAGCTTGGGCCCGGTGGCTCCGGCGCGGGCGTGCTTACGACCGAGTCCGGCTTGACCTTCACCGGCGACAGCGTCGGCAACGTCCTGGCGCTGCGGACCGAGGATGGCAAGACGCTGTGGCACGCGGGCGCGGGCGCGCAGATGCAAAGCTCGCCGATCAGTTATGAACTGGATGGACGGCAGTATGTTTTGACGAGCGCGGGCGGCGTGATGTTCACGTGGGCGTTACCGGCACTTGAGAACGGGCCGCCATCCAACTGAGTCTTCGCGTTCAGCGAAATTCCTGTCTATCCTGCTAAAAGCGGAACCGCAAGGTAACTGCGGCGTGGCGCGCCTGAACGGCAGCGGTGGTGATCGTGCCGAAAGCCGAGTTCGTGTTAGCGCTGATGGTGGAAGCCGGCGTACATTGTCCATTCGAAGGAGCGCAGTTGATTGCCAGCGACGTATTCGGGTTCCCGGGGTTGAAGTGGTTTAACACGTTGAACGCCTCAAACCGGATGCTCAGCACCTTTGGCCGGTCCCCCGCGCCAAGATTGATGTCCTTTTGAAGCGCGAGATCGAACACTTCGACACCCGGTCCGTACGTCAGCGTGGGCGGCGTATTGCCGATTCCGAGCGAAGTCGCGGAAGGTAACGAGAAACTGTTCGGGTTGAACCCGTACCAGAGGCGCGGGTCGGCGTTCTTGAGCGTACTCGTCGTGTCCGCGTACACCGATGCCTGCGTAGCGCCGCTCGGCAAGAACAGCGGACCGTTCATCTGGCAGCGAAATGGTATGCCGCCGGTGGGCGTGCCCGTCCAGTAACCAATCGGCGCGCCGTTTGCACCACACCCAATTGTTAAAGCCTGGCCGTAATAGAAAGTCCCAACGCCGGCCAGGTGCCAGCCGTCGAACATCCGCTTTGCAACAGCATTGTTCCAGAATCGGGTAATTCCCGGGATGTCATAGCCGAAATTGAGATTGACTGCATGGGGTCTGTTGCTTGTTACATTCTTGGTCAAGTAATCGTCCACCCACTGATTTCGCGAATAAGTGATCGTCTTCGACCAGGTGTAATTGCCGCCGAACTGGAACCGGCTGCTGAAGCGGCGATTAATTGAAACTTGCAGCGCATCGTAGTACGATTCGCCGATCTGGGCGAATCCAATGATCTGTCCCCAACCGCGATATCCGCCGGAAAGCGCGCGGATCAAATTGGTGGAATAAAAACCGCCGGTGCCTCCGTTGGAACTGGTGGGATCGAGATACTTTGGATTCGGTCCACCGGCCGGCGTCCATGTCGTATAGGGCGCGACGGCGTTTAAATCTTGCGCGGTGTTGCTCTGTACCCATTGGTGATGCGCCACGTTGCCTATGTAGGACACATCCATGATGAAACCCTTGCCCAAATCCCGTTGAATGCCGAAGCTCCAGTCATACGTTGAAGGAGGCTTGTAATCGCGCGGCCCGCCATTTGTGTTTTGCGGCGTATAGACAGGCGGCGAACCGATCAAGCTGTTGATATTGGTATTCAAGATGATCGGCGCCTGAAAATTGGGCGGCGCGGCGATCGGCCCCGTTCCCACGCCGCTGGCGCCGATTGTATCGACGCCAAACGCGCGCCCATAGAAGATACCGAAACCGGTGCGAAGCGCGGTCTTGCCGTCGCCAAAGATGTCCCAGGCCAGACCAATGCGCGGCGCGTATTGCAGTCCTGGGGTGTTGAACAGCGCGGTCTTGTATTGGTCGATGCCGGAGAAGGGCAGGCTCCCGGCCGCGAAACTGGCCGGATCGAAAGTGCCCTGCTGTGCATATGGGTAGACCGCGCTGGTCGCGGGATTAACAGAGGCTTTCTTGCCGTCTACCAACGCCGGGTAGAGTAGTTGTCCCGCCTTCTGGCCGCTATAGCTGGACGTGTTAAAAATTCCAAGCGTCGCGCCGGCCGAAGTAACCGAACCCAGAATCTGGAAGCGCATGCCCGCGTCGATTGTAACCCGGTGATTGAACTTCCAAGTGTCCTGAATATAATAATCGTTCTGGTAATAGCGCGAATGATTGATCTGTTTCTTGTTGTCCTCGCCATAACCGTATAGGTTACCTGTCAGCGCATTGGCAAACGGATCGCCAGTATCCACGGGATTACCGAGATCCGACCCGAAATAGTAGGTTCCAGCGGTGTTGTAAGTGGAGTACACGCTGACATCGCGGCGGCCATGTTCATAGTAGATGCCTGCTTTCACCGTGTGAGCACCCTTAATCCAGGTGACGCTATCGGTCACGTTTTGAATTTCGTCCGTGCCGTCGAAAGGCCAGCGGCTGTCAAACCCAAACTGGGGAAGCATGGGGATCGCAGTCGGCGACGACTGAGCGCTAAAGCCTGACGGCAGGCCGAAGTTCACGGCCGGTAACAGCTTCAGGTAATTTGCGCCGAATAGATTCGGCAGCGTGAGTGACTGACCGCTTGCATCTTTCAGCGGAAGTTGACTCTTGGTGAACAGAGCCTGATCTGTCGGGACGTTCATTTGATGCGAGCGGTTGATTCCCCACGTCAACTCATTGATCAGATTGGGACGGAAGGTGTGAACATAAGTCGATGCGGCGCCGACCGACGGGATATTGTAGCTGTGCGGAAACTGACCCCAGTTGTCGCCGAGGGCGCCAAGGATAGCGCCGTATCCGGACTGATCCTGGTAATCCTGCAAGAGGCGAACGAACATCGTGTCTTTCGATGAGATGTTGTAATCCACCCGGAGTATCTTGTCCTCGCGAGGCTGCGCTTGCGTGAAGTTTGAAAACTGCGAGTTGTACTGGCGTTGTCCGGTCGGATCGGTCGTGTTGGGAAGCGGGAAAAAGTTCAGCATCGCCGTGCCAATCGGGTTAAAGCGGCTGGGCGGAATCTTATTCCCGGGGAAACAACCCGGATCGCCGGCTTTGGCGCACGCAGCGCCCGTGTTAGGATCGCGGATCAAGATTGGTGAACCATTGGTGTTGAACGATTGCGAGAAGTCGCCGGTGCGCTCAAGTGCCGTGGGCATTGTGAACCGGTAGGGGCCGACGGTGTTGATGTTGTGCAAGTAATCGTAAGAGAAAAAGAAGAAAAGCCGGTTGCGATCTTTGTTGAAGCGAACTTTAGGAATCAACAGCGGGCCGCCGATCGTCCCGCCCGGATTCTGATACCGGTACTTGGGCTTTTGCACGCCCAGCTTGTTATTGAAGAACTCATTCGCGTTCAGCTCTTCATGCCGCCAATCATAGTAGGCGGACCCGTGCAATTGGCCAGTGCCGCTCTTGATGGTAACGTTCATCTGGCCGCCATTGCGTGCGCCATATTCAGCCGTATAATTCGAAACCAGCAGTTTCATCTCGGCGATTGCGTCCACGCTCGGCGCAATATAACCGTTGATGCTGGGTGCGCCGCTATCCTGGCTGGCGATGCCGTCGAGAGTCACCAGGACCTGACCCATCTGGCCGCCGTTGATGGTCGGCGTGTTGCCGCCCCATCCGCGCGAGTCGTGCGCGCCAAGGTCTTGCACGCCGGGCAGTGTCCGCAGTACGCCGAGAAAGTCGCGACCGCGTGTCGGCGTGTCCTCGATTTGCCGAAGGTTGATATTTTGCTCGTGGTCGGAACTGTCCGTTGCCACGTGCGCCGCCTCGGCCGCCACCTGAACAGACGTGGTCACGTCGCCTATCTGGAGCTTGATCGTGTGCAGATCGACGCGCTCCTGAGCGCTTACCGTAACGTTGGTTTGCTCATAGGTTTTAAACCCGGGCTGAACGATTTTGAGGCTATAGCCGCCCGGCAGGATGCCCGTGAATTCGAAGCTGCCGTTGCCGGCCGTCTTAAATTCATGTACCTGCTTCGAGATGTCGTTGACCAGTTCGACCGAAGCGCCAGAGATTACGGCGCCGCCGGAATCCGCCACCACTCCGGATACAGTTCCCGTGACGGTTTGAGCGTTGGTTATTGGCAAAAAGGCCAACAACAGAAAGGTGACAGCAATAGCTTTTTGACTCCGTTTCATCGGAAAATCCCCCCAATACTCTTCGTGGTACAGACCGGCATTCGCATTACCGTTCAGTCGCCTGTAACAATTCAAGGTCCTTACATCTATATCACTATTTGGCCCAATCGCAAGCGAAGGCGGGGTTTGGGGAGCATTGATCCCCCATACCCAACTTAGGAATCATCGCGTCACTCAGCAGCAGTTGGATTTGGACCCCTCCTGCCGGAATATCCCGAGAGCTTGCTTTCCGTTGCAAGCATCGAAAATTGTGTAACCGTGCCTGCTTCTGAATACTGATCGCGGGCGACCGCTTGCACTCCGGCCGTCATGCGGCCTAGTCGCTGCTGTAAGTGCTACGCCGACTCTCGGCAACACCAGCTTTGGCGGCCTCCCGGAAAGATCGATGAAGAGTGCCTGCGACAGCGCCCATAGTCCGTGAAGCCCTTTCGGCTCTACCAGCCATGAGATCCGTACCCTTCTGCATTATGCTCCCAGTCCACGCGAAAACCGACGGTGCGATGAGCGCCGCGCCAACCAGGCTCAACCCAATCCCGGCTGCCAACAACCCCACTCCCGTCATTGCCATCTTTTGTGTTGTGTTTAGTCCCATGGTGACCATCGTAGCTATTTTTGCTGTATGCTGGTCCAGCAACTACATTCGAAGGTTGGCGAGACCGCCCCAAGGAATAGCCAGAGAAGAAAAATTAGCAAAATGATCCATTCTTCCCGGTGGTGGCGGATGATTGCGCCTTCCGGCGATGCGCGACGGCCCTCAGCGGTGCGCTGCGGAATTGGGCATTGAACGCCATTTCGACACGGCTGCCTCACTGGACGATCTCCAACTGGCGCACGTGGCAGGAAGCATCATTGGTTCCGATGATCCGGCCATTCTGATCTTCGGCATAATAATACTTCTTGCTGCTCAGAGGTGTTCTGGAAATGTAGGGTTACCACCTTGAGCCGGTTTGTCATTCCATTGATCCAATCCCCAACCCCCGACTTCCTGACACACTCAGGTAAGATAGTTTCCGAATGTCATTCCCGCCAGTTTCCAGAGAAAAGCAGCTTGAACGCGCCCGCCGCGGGTTGTCCAAAATGAGATCACATCATGTATGTATCTGTGGAAAGGTACTGCGCGGACTTGGCCCGCTGGCGAATCATCGGCGGAGTTGCTCGGAGGCAACTTCGCCGCCGTCGGAGTCCGCCCCTGCAAAGCGGGAACCCACTGAATGAGCGGCGCGCTATTTGTAACCTCCGATAAGCGGCGCCTTATCGGAAGTCAGGACGGGATCATGGAACTTCAATCGAACGGTCGTTGAATTCGGGCCTTAATGCACCGAAGAGCTGAGGCGACGCAATCGGTCGCTATTGATGAAACTTCGCCCAAACCGCTCGCGCCATTGCCTTCAGTTCCTCATAACATTTCTCCTCTCCCCGCTGTGCGGCCATCCAATTTTCAAGTGACTCGTCGCAAACTCTCCGCGTGAGATCAAGTTCCGCGTCAAGCCGCTGCTTCATCGCTCTGCCGTGAGATTGAGATACTCTCTCATAATCTCTCCAAATAGGATCAGCGCTGAGATCTTCCATCCAGGCATTATCACCCTCGCCCCACCCCGGACCAGGAGGGAGTTACCGGCCCACCGCGTCAGGCTCTTTGATCTCTCTTTCGCCGTGATGAGCCCCATTCTGCTCCGCAATCGGCGGCACAAGGAATGGGCGCTGCCGGCTGCACCGGGTCAAGAGTACCGGGCCGCGCACGGCAGAAGGGCTGCAGCGTTGCGAAGAGGCGAACTCGAAACACGGCCCGCTATGCGGCGGAGCGAGCGCGCAATGGGAGACTCGTTGCTCTTCAAGGAATGTCGCGCGCTCCTGCGGCAGA
>JALYXS010000551.1 GCA_030946965.1 Acidobacteriota bacterium | reverse complement strand
TCCATGGACTTGGGCAGTGACCAGGCCGGTTTCACGGACAATACCAATCTGCGGCGGCACTATGCGCCCTCAAACTTCGACCGCACGCACATGGTGACCATTAGCCATCTCTATGAACTGCCTTTCGGCAAGGGCAAGCGCTTCCTGAACGGCGGAGGGCCGCTGAGCTACATCGCCGGGAATTGGCAGATCAATGGTATTTATCGCCTGGCTACTGGCACGCCCTTCACCGTGACGGCGGATGCGACGCCTTGTAATTGTCCGGGCAACGGCAACTTCGCCGATGCGCTAAGCCCCTCCAGGATTCTGGGCGGCATCGGACCTGGGCAGAGATGGTTCGATACGGCGGCTTTTGGACAGCCCGGTCCGAATCGCTTCGGAAATGCGGGACGGAACACCGTGCGCGGCCCGCATCTGAGCAATTACGATTTCGCTCTTCCGGACTTTCCCGGTTACCGAACGGTTGAAGCTCGAATTCCGGTCGGAACTTTATAATCTGACGAACACGCCGCACTTTGGCAACCCTACCGCGAACTTCAATTCCGGAAGTTTTGGCCAGATTTCCGGCACGCTGGGAGGGTATGGCAATCGAGAAGTGCAACTAGCCGTGCGCGTGATTTTCTAGGAACCAATCCCGAAGTTGCGGGAGGCCGCGGGAGGTGAACTTGACTCCCTCCCGCCGTGTCCCTAGAATTAAATTGAGGAGGCCTTATGAACTTAGCAGGACTTGGTGGCCTTGGAATGCCCGAGTTGTTGGTCATTCTCGGAGTGGGTGTTCTTCTTTTCGGCGGCAAAAAAATTCCGGAACTCGCAAAAGGTTTGGGCGAAGGTATCCGCAGCTTTAAAACGTCGCTGAAAGAGGAAGAAGCAGCTCCGAAAGTCGAAGAGAAGAAGCAGGCGTAAGCTTCGTGGATTGCCCGCAAGTGGGGCGATGAGCCTCCTCGACTGAGAGTGCATCTTAAAAAGAAATAACCCCCGCGGGCAACGAACGCCGCGGGGGTTTGAATTTTTCAGCGTGATCGGTTAGGGTGCTTAGGCCTTCGGCTTCTTCGGCGGGACAATCGCGTCTTTGGCCGCTTTCGCGACGCGGAACTTCACCACTTTCTTGGCGGCGATTTTGATCGATTCGCCGGTCGCGGGATTTCGACCCATGCGCGCCTTGCGATCGACGCGGACCAGCCGGCCGAGCCCCGGCATTACAAATACTCCATTCTTTTTAACTTCATTCACCGCCGTGCTGGCAAGGCTATCCAGAAACTGGCGGGCGATCTTATTGGGCACCTCGCACGCCTCGGCGAGCGATCTAGTCAGTTGCGTCTGCGTCATTCGTTGATTGGCCATCAAACCTCCTCTTTATCTTCTCTGCTTCCTCGCTGCTAATTACACGTTGGAGGGCCGTAAAATAAGGTCCTCGAACGGCCTCAACGTTATGGAAACGTTACAATCATACGGAACGCGGCGGGAGATGTAAAGAAAAAACATGCGAAAACCCTATGTTTTCCGCATGTTTTGACAGTCGGGATCTATTTAAGCCTTCATTTATGCGGTTGCAAAGAGGCCGGATGGTCCGGACAACAGCGGGGGAACGTCCAAAACAGGCGTTAATTTCAAGAGGCTTCGAAGCTCGCCATCGAGCCGTCCCATTATTTCGGGGTGTTCTTTCAGATAATTGCGCGCGTTATCCCGTCCTTGGCCGATTCGCTCGCCTTTGTAACTGAACCACGATCCGCTTTTCTCGACCAGATTCTGCTGCACGCCCGTATCGAGAAGATCGCCCGCGCGCGACGTTCCCTCGCCGTAGAGGATATCGAACTCCGCCTCGCGAAACGGCGATGCCACCTTATTTTTCACGATCTTCACGCGCGTGCGATTGCCGATGACGACGTCGCCGTCCTTGATCGCGCCGGTGCGGCGAATCTCCGCGCGAACGGAGCAGTAGAACTTCAGCGCGCGGCCGCCGGTGGTGGTTTCGGGATTTCCAAACATGACGCCGATCTTCTCGCGAATCTGATTGATGAAAATCAAGCAGGTATTCGTCTTAGAAACCGCTCCGGTGAGTTTGCGAAGCGCCTGGGACATTAACCGCGCATGCAGACCCATGTGGCTGTCGCCCATTTCGCCATCGAGCTCCGCTTTCGGAACGAGGGCGGCGACGGAATCGATCACCACCACGTCCACGGCGCCAGACGCGATCAACGCGCCAGCAATTTCCAACGCCTGCTCTCCCGTATCGGGCTGCGAAACCAGGAGATTATCGATATCGACACCCAACTTGCGCGCGTATGCGGGGTCGAGCGCGTGCTCGGCGTCGATAAACGCGGCTACGCCTCCCGCGCGTTGGGCTTCGGCGATCACCTGCAGCGTGATCGTGGTCTTGCCCGACGCTTCCGGCCCGTAAATCTCCACCACTCGGCCGCGCGGAAAGCCGCCAACTCCGAGAGCCGTGTCGATCGAAATAGATCCAGACGAGATCACGGATACGGGAACCACGCTTCCCGAGCCGAGGCGCAAAACCGAACCTTTTCCAAACTGCTTGTCTAATTGGGATAGCGTAAGATCGATCGCCTTGCGGCGCTCGCGTTCGTCCATGAGAGCACTCCTTAGAATGCACGGGAGTGGGCGAACGAGGCGATTGTTCTCTTACCAGCTC
>JALYXS010000515.1 GCA_030946965.1 Acidobacteriota bacterium | reverse complement strand
CTGAATGGCCGGTACTTTTACTTCCTTCGTGAACTTCCGTCGAGACCATGCCATGAGTCAATTCTCCATTCGATGAATTTTGACTCTTAACTGTTTGTCTCAAAAAGCGCGACAAGTCCAATCCGATCCTTGCAATTGAACAATTCGGTCTTCTCCGAAGAGTGGCTCTCGACGATGTCGTGTATGCTCAGCCGCTTGTCGTTCCGGACGTCGCCATCGCCGGCGGCAAACACGACGTGGTTTATGTGGTCACGGAGAACAACACCATTTACGCTATCGACGGCGATACAGGCTCAATTCTTCTGACCCGGAACTTAGGGTCGACGGTTCCTTTGGCGGCTTTGCCGGGCGCGTGCAACAACAACGGTCCGCGTGTAGGAATTGAGTCGACACCGGTAATCGATCTATCCCACCACGCGATATACCTGATTTCCTACACAAAGATTAAAGAGCGGCCCGCCTATCTGCTTTACGCGGTCGATCTCTCCACGCTCGGCGACCAGGCCCGGCCAGTTGTCGTCTCGGCTTCGCACACGTTGGCGGATGGGAGTGCCTTCGTTTTCAATGCAGCGAATCAGCGCCAGCGCGCTGCCCTTCTCCTCGCGAACGGAAACGTATACGCTGGTTTTGCAAGCTGGTGCGATCATCCAAACGGCTCCCGAGGCTGGCTCCTGGGATGGCGGGCATTCGACTTGAAGCCATTAGCCGCGAACATCCTGGACGATCGACTAGCCACCTCGCCTGTTTCTCACTTGTCGTCTATTTGGATGTCGGGCTATGGCATGGCCGCCGACGCCAGTGGCCATCTTTACTTCGCCACAGGTAACAGCAATGAGGGCACGCACAACAGTTCCAGCAACCTCTCGGAAAGCGTTGTCAAGGTAGCGGCCGATCTAACTCACGTGGCGGCTTTCTTTACCCCATCGAACGTGAACTTCCTCGACCAACGTGACATAGACCTCGGCTCCGGCGGAGTGCTGCTGCTGCCCGATCAACCGGGCAAAATACCGCATCTTGCCGCGGCCGCCGGCAAAGATGGCCGAATGTTCCTGATAAATCGCGAGCACTTGGGCGGGTTTAGCGCTACGACGGACAATAACCTTGGCACGTATTCAATTGGATCGTGTTGGTGCGGTCAATCCTATTACCTCAACAATATCGTGAGCAGCGGAGACAATCAGATTGGTGTTTGGAGGGTGAATACGTCTCCCAAACTAAGCCTGACGAAGATTTCTTCTTCAATCAGTACTGGCGGCCCGGCGGGCGATAACGGAGGTTTCTTCACTGCTGTTTCGTCGAATGGCGCCTCCAATGTGATGATATGGGCGGTTTCGCGGCAGCGTAACGGAACCCCGCCTGTCACGCTATTCGCGTTTCAGCCGGTCGCGGGAAGCGGTCAGCTCAAATTGTTGTTTCAATCGACTGCGGGAAATTGGAATTTGCCTTCGCCGAGCGACGCAAATCCGAATATCGTCCCGGTAGTGGCCAATGGCCACGTGTACGTGGCAAGCTACAAGGAGTTGGACGTTTTCGGGTTTGTGCCACCCCAGGCCAAACTACCGGTTATTACGAGAGAATTTCCACGAACGCCACCTCCAATAGCCGGTTTGCCGAAGTCCACGCCGGGACTCATTACGAAGGTTAACGGTTCGCGCTTCTCCATGAAGACCGCGGTGGGCAGCGACGTGCAAGTGGATGCCGGCGCGGCAATCAAGAATGGTCTTAGCGAGGTGCTGGCCCCGGGCCGCGGGGTGTCAGTGCAAGGCAGCACCGATGCACAAGGAATTCTACACGCCGACATCATCAATCGCGCAAGTTTTATGACCAAGCCTTAGCAGAGCCCGAGGACGGTAGCCCATGGTTTGGCGCTTACGATCACCCCGAACTACGCGGTTTTTCTTAGTCAATGAACCAAAGTACCGCTGCAAAATGAGACCAATGGCCTATTGTGAGCACCGGGTTTGCAGCCGATTATGGAACTGTGACCGGGTTCCCTGACTCTTCCAACAACCAAGATCGCCGAAATACCAGCCGTTTTCCCATGGATCGCGAGGTGCGCTATCGCATTCTGGAAACGCGGAAACATCATCCGCAGTGCAGCGGAAAGACGCTCGATATGAGCAGCAAGGGCATCCTCTTCGAGACGGAGGACTCGGTGCCGGTTGGCAAACGGCTGGAAATTTCCGTCAATTGGCCGGCGCAGCTCAACAAGACCTGCCGGCTGAAGTTCGTTGCCCTCGCGAAGGTTGTATGGTCTGACGGAAAACGGGTCGCCGTAACAATCGAGCGGCACGAATTTCGAACGCAAGGGTCGAACAACTTCGCGCCTATCGCTGAAGCGGATCTTCCACCCAGGGCGGTGTCGCCTCGATAAGCCTGCCCAGTTCCGGCTCTTGCTCCTCGATTTTTTGTTTCATCAGCCAGGCGATCTCGCGATAGCTGAAGTGGCCTTTGACGCCGCTGCGGACTCGCGCTATGTATTCCGCTTCGGCGAAATCCATCTTGAACAGGAACCGGGAACGAGCGCCGAATGGAAGAAGGTAATGCGCCGCCGGGGCTGGTAGCGCATGCCTCGTTTCCAGCGCGGCGTCCATTGCCGATTTGTAGATATCGGCAACTCCGGCGGATTCAAGCGCGCCGGGAGTGTCGTATCCCAAGTTTCCGCTGAACGATTGGCGGAACTGCTGGCAGCGGCGATGCCGGTGGAGGTCGCGATACGCACCGATGTCGATTGTCATGTCGAAAACGTACTGGCCTCCGCGGAAGCCGCGCAATAGATCGTCGCGGCGCGTGCGCGACTGCGTCGCCACGGACAACACTTCCGAACGAATCGCCGGATTCCAATCCCGGGCTAAATCGTAGAGTTCACGAAATGGCCGATCGGTAACGGAGTAGAGAAGCGTCGCCACAATCTCGCTGACGGTATCGGCAGGCCGGATGAGCTCCACCCGTTCGGACACTTGCGCCGCGTGCCCGGCGGGAGGGAGATTCTGTTCCGCCCACAATTGGAGATCCGCGCGCGATCGCGCGGCGTATTCATCCGGCTCCGCGTGGCGGGCGAGCGTTGGCGCCAGCGGTTCGCCGGCTGCCTCATCCCAAACGCAATCCGGGGCTTCGGCGCAAGCCGCCGCAATTTCGTCGCCCAGACTGCGCAGTTCCTCATATTCGGATATGCGCAGCCGCTTAATCTGCCGTTCGAGAGTGCGGATGCTGGTCACCTGCCCAACGTTGGTCGGAATGCCCCAGAACAGCAGGTATCGCGCCACGTCGAAGCTGCGCGCGGCCAAATTGCGGCGGTACGCGTCTTCTTTCATCTGCTCCGGCTTAGGCAGAGTCTCGCGGAGATAGTGGAACGTTTCGGCGTTGATTTCGGCGTAAGCTTGCAGCAGCTTGCGGCCGGCATCCTGGTAGGTTTGCGCCTGCTCCGGGGTAAATTCCGCGGGAATGATAAATCCGGCGCCGGAAAAATCCTGATAGCGCGACGATTTCGCCTGGCCATCCCACAGCGCCTCGTCTTCAATCTCGCTTGCGGCGAGCTCGGACACGCCTTCGAAGCACAGAACTACGTGGCCAAGATCGGCAATCGATTGGTGTCCGTATTGGAAATAGTAGCTTTCAAGAAACTTTTGGGCGTTGTGGGAGCGCACCCAATCGAGCGATTGGCGAATGGAATCCGGAGAGCGGCTGTAGCGCGCCAGCGAGTAAGCGCACTTCTCCGGAGGCATGGGCGCGACGGTGACGACCCGTTTCACCACGCTATGATAGCGTGCGTACCGCCTCGCCAATGCCCTTGAAAATCCTCACCGCCGCCCAGATGCAAAACGTGGACCGGCGCACGTCCGAACTTGGCATCCCTGGCGTCGTGCTCATGGAAAACGCGGGCCTGCGGGTGGTGGAGTTCCTGGCCGAAAGATTCGCGCCGCTTTCGTCGGAGAGGATCGTCGTCTTCTGTGGAAAAGGAAACAACGGCGGCGATGGAATGGCTATCGCCCGCCAGCTTTACACTCGCTTCCGCCCGAGAGCGCTGCACGTTATCTTGACCGGGAATCCCGGCGATCTCAAGGGAGACGCGGCGCTGAACTATCGGATGCTCAACGCTTGCGGCTGCCCGATCCAGCTAGCTGTAGAAGCGCCGATGCACGCCGCGTCGATTGTCATCGATGCGCTGCTCGGAACTGGAATCAAAGGTCCGGCCGTGGGCGCGATCCTCGACAGCATTCGGACAATCAATGCCGGTTTTCTGATCGCGAAGGTCGTCGCTGTCGATATCCCGTCGGGATTGCCTAGCGATTCCGCCGCTATCGTGGGCGAGCATGTTCGCGCGAGTTATACGGTCACGTTCACGGCCCCAAAGGTTAGCCAGGCACTTCCGCCCACCTGCGACTTCATGGGCGAGTTGATCGTCGGCCCGATTGGCAGCCCGCCTGAACTCTATCAAACCGACGACTCGATTTTCCTGTCCCTGGTGGATTCAAATACTTTCCGGGAACTGCTCGCGCCGCGGCCGCCCGATTCGAATAAAGGCACGTTCGGCCACGCGCTGATCTGGGCGGGATCGCGCGGCAAGACTGGCGCCGCGGCAATGGCGGGAATCGCGGCGTTGCGTGCCGGAGCCGGGCTGGTCACGGTCGCTTCGGAGCAGTCCGCGATTGACGCGATCGCCGCCCACTCACCCGAAGTGATGACCGAGCCGCTGGTCCCGGGCATGCCGCCGGATCTCCATAAGAAAACGGTGTTCGCCATGGGTCCCGGCCTCGGCGAAAGTTCCGAAACCGTGTGCTTCGTTCGTAAACTTTTTGCCGAAGCCGGCCTTCCGGTGGTCGCCGACGCCGACGCTCTCAACGCGCTGGCGGGCGCCGAATGGCGCGGCGGCGCCCAGTTGCGCGTGCTCACCCCGCATCCAGGAGAAATGAGCCGGCTTTGCGGTAAAAGTATCGCCGAAATTCAGGGCGATCGCGTGAACGTGGCGCGCGGATTCGCGCAAGAACGCAACGTGCATCTGGTGCTGAAAGGGCAGCGCACTTTGATCGCTTTCCCGGACGGACGCGTGTGGATCAATCCCACCGGATCGCCCTCCATGGCAACCGGCGGCACTGGCGATATCCTGACGGGCATGATCACCGGATTTCTGGCGCAATTTCCGAAGCAGCCGGATCTTGCCATAGCCGCCGCCGTGTATCTGCACGGCTTGTCGGGCCAACTCGCGGCCGCGGAGTTGGGTGAGAAATGCATGGTCGCGACCGACCTCCTGAAGTACCTACCAGCCGCGATGCATGTCTGTGCAAATCCATAGAACGGCGTCCGAAGACGAAACCATCGCTCTCGGCCAGCGCCTCGCGCGCGAATTGCCCCGCGGCGCCGTGTTGCTGATCGGCAATCTTGGGGCGGGCAAAACCACGCTCGTGAAGGGCATCGTTTCCGGGCTGGGCGCCGCGCCAATCGAGGAAGTCTCCAGCCCCACGTTCACACTCATTCACGAATACGGCGGACCGCGTGGCGCGGCGCCGAAGGTCTTTCATGTCGATTTATACCGGCTTGAAACCGAGCGCGAAGTGGAATCGCTCGGTTTGGACGATCTCTTCGACACGCAATCGCTGGTGCTGATCGAATGGGGCGAGCGTTTCCCGCGCTTGATGCCCCCAAGACGCACCGAGATCCGTCTGCGCGCCATTGGTGATGAAACTGGCGATGAGCGTGGCGATGACGGGCGGGAAATTGCTGTAACCTACAGAACGGAATGAATACAACGCCGGATTGGGCACTGATCCTCGGATCGAGCAGCGGCTTCGGCGAGGCCGTTTCGCTCGAACTTGCCGGACAAGGCATGAATATTTTCGGCGTTCATCTGGATCGCCGGGAAACGCTGCCGCACGTCGCCGAGGTCGAAAAACAAATTCGAAGTTTGGGCCGGGAATCTATTTTCTTCAATGGGAATGCGGCGGACCCCGGGAAGCGCAAGGAGATTGTCGCAAGGATTGCCGAAGCGAAGGCCAACGTCCGAGTGGTGCTTCACTCGCTTGCATTCGGCGCGCTCAAACCGCTGGTTGGCGTCGAGGCCGCCAGCCAACGGCAAATCGAAATGACTGCGGATGTGATGGGCCACAGCCTGGTTTATTGGGTGCAGGAGCTGATGGCGAATGGGCTGATCGGGCGCGGCGGACGAATTTACGCAATGACAAGTGAAGGCGGCGGAAAAGCAATCCCTCAATACGGGCCCGTTTCCGCGGCGAAGGCCGTGCTCGAATGCCATATCCGCCAGTTGGCGCTCGAACTCGCGCCGCACGGTATCACGGCGAATGCAATCCTCGCGGGAGTGACGGATACGCCCGCGCTGCGAAAAATTCCGGGGAACGATAAGTTGATGGAGATCGCGTTATCCCGCAATCCGCATGGACGGCTTACCACGCCCGTTGACGTGGCGAAATGCATCGGCGCGCTATGGGGCGAGAATACATATTGGATGACTGGAAACACGATTCGCGTGGATGGCGGCGAGGG
>JALYXS010000510.1 GCA_030946965.1 Acidobacteriota bacterium | reverse complement strand
CAACGCCATTCAGCGTGCCGACCTGATCCGCTTTTACAAACGGTATTTCTTTCCGGCGAACATCATGCTTGCGGTGCAAGGCGATTTCTCGACCGCCGAAATGCGCGTCAAACTGGAAAAGCTGTTTGGGGGATGGATGGATCGGCAAGAGGCACCGCCACCCTTCCCCCCGGTACGCCAGAAGGCCGCGCCGGGCGTTTACCTAGCCGCGAAAACGGATGTGACCCAGACCTCCTTCATCCTGGGGCAACTCGGCGGCGAGTTGAAGGACAAGGATTACCCCGCGCTCGAAGTAATGGCCGACATACTCGGCGGCGGATTTCGCAGCCGCCTCTTCCAGCGGGTGAGAACACAACTTGGGTATGCGTACAACATTTCGTCCAGTTGGGGAGCGGGTTACGACCATCCCGGGTTGTTCGAAGTCGCCGGAAGCACCAAAAGCCTTTCCACCACGGAAGCGATCAAGGTCGCCGAAGAAGAGATTGAGAAGATACGCACGTTGGAAGTTACCACGGAAGAACTCGAGACCGCAAAACAGTCGGTGCTGAACAGCTTCGTTTTCAATTTTGACACGCGCTCGAAAACACTCAATCGCGTACTGATTTACGAGTACTACGGCTATCCGAAAGATTTCATCTACCAGTATCAGAAAGGCGTGGCGGCAGTTACTAAAGCGGACATTTTGCGGGTAGCCAAAGACCGGCTGCATCCCAAAGAGCTGACTGTGTTGGCTGTCGGGAACAAGAAAGATTTCGGTGAGCCGCTTACCGCGTTGGGGATGCCTATCACGGCACTCGATATCTCGATTCCCGAACCGAAGACGGAGACGGTCGCCGCCGGCGCGGTCAGCACGGAAAAAGGAAAGCAGTTATTGCAGCGCGTTCAGCAGGCGGTAGGCGGCGCGGATAAGTTGGCCGCGGTTCACGATTTCGAAGAGAAGGTTGCGTTCCAGGTAGACCAGAGCGCGGGAGGAATGAAAGTCAGCCAAATCATCCAATGGATAAGCCCGTCGTCTTTTCGCCAGGAAAGCGTTCTGCCGTTTGGAAAGATGTCGGCGTATTCGGATGGGACGTCGGGCTGGATTGTGACGCCGCAAGGGGGCGGTCCATTGCCCGCGGCGCAGCTTAAGCAAATTCAAGAGGAGCTGTTCCGGATATACTTCCCCCTGCTGCTGAGCGATCGTTCTCCGGACAGGACGGTCAACCTGGTTGGGGACGGCGTTGTGGAAATTTCCGGCAAAGGCGGACCGTCAGTGCGTCTGTTTATCGACCCGAAAACAAACCTTCCGATTAAAGAGACGTATCAGTCGGCGCAACAACAAGGTCCGCCGACCACGATCGAAGAAACGTTCTCGGATTTCGAAGCCGTCCAGGGAATTCAGACACCGCGCAAGCTTTCGATCATCCAGAACGGTCATAAGTTCGCGGACATCGCGGTGCAGGAGTTCAAGGTGAACACCGGCTTGAAGCCCGAGGACTTGAGCAAGAAACCATGAGCAATAAACCATGAGCAATAAACCATGAGCAAGAAACCGTGACCCGGCGATTTTTCGCGGCTTCCACTCTAGCGGCGGGGTTCGCCCGGGCGGAGACAAGCGGGGAGCGCGGAAAGAAAATAATCGACCGCGCGGTTGCGGCGCTTGGCGGCCCGAATTTTCTCGCCATGCAAGATCGCTTGGAGTCCGGCCGCGCTTACTCGTTTTATCGCGAAGAGCTTTCAGGCTTGTCCATCGCAAAAATCTACACGCGCTATCCCCCATCGCCACGGCCGCCGGCGCCGGATTATTTCGCGATACAGGAACGCGAGTCGTTCGGTAAGAAGAAAGAAGACAGCGCGATATTGTTCACCGATGGAAACGGGTATGAGCTTACCTATCACGGCGTGAGACCTCTTGCCGACAATCTGGTGGAGCGCTATAAAGAGTCCACTCTGCACAACATTTTTTACATTTTGAGGCAGCGGCTCGGGGAACCGGGATTGCAGTTTGAATCGAAAGGACAGGACGTAGTCGAAAATCAGCCGGTGGAAATTCTCGACATCTTCGATGCGCAAAATCGTAGCGTAACGGTTTATCTGAACAGCAATACGTTTTTTCCAACGAAGCAGCGATTCTACCGGCGCGACGCGGTCACCAAGGATCGCGTGGAGGAAATCAGCCGCTTTTCCAAATATCGGGACGTGGGGAACGGCGTGATGTGGCCGCTGGATATACAGCGCGATCGCGACGGCGAGAAGATTTTCGAGATCTACGCCGACTCCGTGTCGATCGGCAACCATTTAAAAGACAGCTTGTTCCTGTTACCGTCCGGCATGAAAATATTGAAGAAAGAATCGTAGAGCAGGGATTCGTGAACTTTCCGCATCATTTAGCTGGGTAGGACCAGCCGAGCGTCGATTTTGGTCCCGCAATTCTCTTGAGATGTGGAAAAAGATATTCAAAATCAGTAAGATGACAATCACCGTTTTGTAGGCATTGGCCAAAGGTTTTACTGCCTCAACTCATCGACCCAACGCCTTTTCAAAGCGGATTTCCAAACGGTTTCATTCCCTTCTTCAACACCGTCTTCGGGTGCTCGTCCTTGCCGCAGAGGATGAAGGACCCGAAGTCTTTGTACCAGTCACCTGCCGGAGCGTGGGGTTCAATGTTGACCCAAGTTCTCAGATCTTGAAGATCGTCAATTGAGATAGCCCGCTCAGCTACTCGATCCAAAATATGTTGCCAAAGCGGACGCGGCAAATTAGCGAAGCGGATCCTCGGCAATCGCATCCCTCCCGAAGATTGCCTGAATCAGTTCCTTGCCGGCCTCGTTCTTCCTGGTCCCATCGGCGGCGGCAAACTTGTCATAAGCCGCGGCAAGTCTGGCCCGGGCCGCTACTTCCGCTTCGACCCCCTGTTCCGCCAACGTCACAAGAGCGCGGCTCATTGTTACGTTGCGCTCCTTCGCCACGCGCCTCACTTCAGAAGCCAGTTGAGCTGGAATGGTCACACTCTGACGAAAGGAACTTTGCGTTCGCTTCACCGGCGATTTGCGTTGGGTCTTCACTGCTTCATTATAAGCGAGATGCACCACAGTGGTGCAGGTCGTAATAGCTTCAACGTTCACATCTCCGCCCCAGCCTCGATGTAACTGCGGCCAGAGGGGTCAATTGGCTCGGAATTTGAGCAGACCGTTTGTACTAGCTTAAAGTGTTACCAGGAGGATTCATGGCGGACAACACGAAAAAATGCGCCCATCCGGGATGCAGTTGCGCGGCGACCGATGGAAGCAAGTATTGCGGTGCGTACTGCGAAGGCCGGGCCGCGCAGACGGAGATTATGTGCGAGTGCAATCACGCGGGCTGTGGCGTGGATAATCACTAGCGATAACGACCGGCTCAGAATCGAAACAGATAACTTATTTTCGCGAAAAATTGCCGGCCCGTAACGGTTGAGGGAAAGCCGATGCGGGCCAGCGAGGTTTCGCCTGGGGCCAGCAGCACGTTTTCGCGCCGGTCCGTATACCCCACGTAAAATGCCGTCCCCGGATGGATGAGGTACGTGATCAGAACGTCGCCCGTGATGCGCTTCGAACGATCCAGATTTACCAGATCCGGATTCGGCAGCACCGCGTTGTAATCCAGAATCAGTCGCAAGGAAAGCTCTCGCGTGAACTGATAATTCAACCGCGATCGCAGAATGTGGTTGTTGAAAACGGCGGGCCCTCCTAGCCGTTCGGTTAAGTGCGTATAGAAATAGTTTTCTTCGAGTTTGATCCGGGGGGAAGGCCGCCAGGTGATCCGCGCATTCGCTTCCGATCCATTCGCGAGAAAGGGCAGAAGATTCACGTTGGGCGAATAGTTGACCCGGGTGCCCGTCGAATACATTGCCTGCAGGCCGATTTTTTTGAAGCGATCCGAAGCTAGGAACACATCCGACGAATGCCTGCGGAACTTGACGTCCTGAAATCGCTCGAACGTTTCCGTTTGGCCAACGACGAAGTACGTTTGCCTCTTGAATTCGACAAAATAGCCGGGATTTACGCTCCAGTCTTCCGGGCGGCCCTGATGGTCCCAATTTCCGAGACCCGAAACGAACGGACCATGCGAAGCTACGACCCTATTCTTCGGCCGCCAGCGGTATTGATAGTTTTGCTCAAACTGCCGGATGTCCACGCGAGGGATGAAGCCGAGATCGGAACGGAAGTTGGGACTGCGGTCGCGATATCGCCCCGAGTAGTTCGAGTGTAAACCGTTCTCCGAGATTTCCGCGTAATAGAGAGATCCCACCCGGTGGCCGGTATCGAAATCGCGGCTCTCCGAATGAACCGCCTGAGCGGTGAACACCCAGTTGGGATTGAGTTTCAGGCGCGTGTCGAAAGAAATCAAGCGATTGGAACTGGATCCGAAATCCCGGCTGGTGGCGAGGATGCCAATCGTCGATTGCTCGCCAAACTCACGCTGCACGCGCACGACGCCGATGGCGGCGCGCCCGCCAAACGCCGGATCGGTCAAGCTAAGCGATTGACCGGGAGCGCGGTCGTCGATCCCGAGCACGCCCAGAGCCCAGCGGCCGGCCTTGCCCGTGAGGCGCGCGCCATACTCGGGATCGGCAATGCGGCGCGAGAAGAAGAGATTCTCGGGCGTTTGAAAATAGGCGGCGTTCTCGATAAAGAAGGGCCGCTTCTCGGGGAAGAAAACCTCGAAGCGCTGGTTGACGGTCACTTGCGGATCGTCGGATTCCACCTGGCTGAAATCGGGGTTCAGCGCGATATCGAGTGTAAGCGCGTCGCGCAACACGATTTTGGAATCGAGCCCGCCGCGAAAATCCGTCTGCTTGCGGAACGCCGGTATGCCGCCATCTGGCCGATCGAGGAAGCGCGAGCGGCTGAGTAATCCGTAGGGAATGAATTGCAGGTTGCGGCCCGGCGAAATGTTTTCAAGACCCTGCAAAGTCGCGAGCTGCTGCGAGAAGCCTTCCACTTTTTGCGTGATGAAGGGCCAGAACGAAGTTTCATTGTTGTCCGGGATAATCCGAACCAAAGCGATGCCCCAGGTCTGCACGTCCCGGTTCTTGAAGCGAAGGCTGCGGAACGGGATGGACATCAGAACGGTGTAGCCTTCGGGAGTGATGCGCCCGTTGCTGAACCAAAGCGTGTCGAAGCTGAAGTCGTCGCCTTGGCCCTCGGTTTCGATCCCGTCGGCTTGAATGCCGAGCGGGTTGACCAGAAATTCGAAGGTGTGCTGGCGATCGCGAAAGGTATCTAAAAAGATTCCGACTACATCGTCGTTGAAGATATCTTCGCGCTTGTTAAGGCGCGCGCGCACTTTCCCGGCTTGCTCCTGGCACACAAAAACGGCATAGATATTCTTATCGTCGTAACCAAGATAGGCCGTGGTCTTGCGGCTTACGGGCGCACCGTCGTCCGGTTGGCGCTGACGAAAACCGGTGATGCGCGCCATCTCTTCGAGCGAGGCGCCCGCGGCGAAATCTTCTAAGGTGGGAGCGCGCGAGATGCGCGGAATGCGGAGCGTCCGGTCTTGCGCGAAGGAGAAAGCCGCCAACAGCAAAACGCATACTAGTGCCCCGGCGGTCTTCACTAGACGTGCGTACGCGGTTTATGGAGAATTGGTTGCAGAGAATGTTTGCGTCAGGCGGGAAGGCGGACCCAAAAAATTGCGCCCTTGCCATCCACCTTTTCAGCCCATAGCTCGCCACCATGGTCGAGGACGGTTTGCCGCGAAAGGGCGAGGCCCAGTCCCAAGCCGTTCTTCTTCCCGGAACTGACGAACGGTTCAAATAGCCTGGACAGGATGCCGGGCGCGATGCCGGGTCCGCTATCTTCGATCCTCACGAGAATGCATGCCGCATCCCGCTCGGCCGCAAGCTCCAAGGTTCCGCCATCCGGCATGGCTTCAAGCGCATTGCCGATCAAGTTAAGAAACACGCGCTCCATCCGGGCTCTTTCGAGCGGAAGTTGCAGTTCGTGGCCGACGCTGATTCGGGTCTGAACGCCCTGGTCCTCGGCCGCCGCGGCGTGGACCTCCATGGCGGCCCCGATCACCTCGTGAAGATGACACTCCTCGACTGCGTGAATGCGTCCGCGAGAGACATCGGCCAAGTCCTGCAGCATATCCTTCATGGCGCGCGAAGAACGGTAAATATTAAGGGCGAGCCGCTGGACCTGCGCATCGTTCAGCTTGCCGTCGATGAGCATCTCCGCTCCGCCATAAATGGCCGCCAGGGGGTTTCGCAGATCGTGAACGATGGAACTGGAAAGCCTGCCGATCGTCGAAATACGCTCGTGACGGATTAGGTCTCCGCGCGCCTGCTGGATCGACTTACACATGGTATTGAAGGTGCGGGCCAAGCGTCCCAGCTCGTCCGCGCCGCCTTCGGGGACGCGCGTTTCGTAGTCCTGACGCGCGATTCGCGTGGCGGCTTGATCCAGGAGCTTCACGGGCTCGAGGAGCCGCCGCGCCAACAAGTAACTTAGGCCCAATCCCGCAAGAATCGCCGCAATCCAGGTTACGATCAGGTTCGTTTCGAGCGTTGCCAGCTTTCGCCGCACGCCCTCGAAGGAGCGCACGATGAGAAGATTTCCGATCGGCTGCCCGCTAAGATCGCGCATCGGGCTCTCGATGACGGCGTATTCGCGCCCATCCACGGCGGCGTGCCGCGGTTCCGCCGCTCCGAAGTTGAATTTCGCGAGCTGAACGCTGGTTTTAACGGGCATGGTGGAGGCGAGTGGCTTGCCGTTTTCCAGGAAGACGAAATCGCTGCCGCCGGTACGCGATTTTAGATCGTTGGCCACGCCGGCATCCACCAGATAACCCGCCACCAGCACGTTGAGCAAACCCGGCCCGCGCGCGGTTTGGACGTAGACGGGCGTGACTACCATCTGATAGAGGCGCTCGTTTTGCAGGGCGAAGCCGGCCGTCTGCGCGGGGAAATTCCGCGCGGAATCGCGTACCGCTGGAACTTCGCGCCCCAACTGGCCGCCAGTTTCTCCTCCCAGGGAAGCAATCACCGCGCCCTTCGGATCGGTGACCAGAAATACGCCGTTCGACTGCGAGATTTTGGACCAGATTTCACCCGCCGTATCACGGATGGTCGCTTGATCCCCCGTGCCGAAAGCGGCCTCACGTCCGACATATTGCTGAGCACCAGGCTGACCGAACGAAGCATCTCCGCGCGGGATTGCCAAAGAGATTCATACGCCCTGAAACTGCTTCGGACTTCGCTCTGAAGGCTTTGCGACATGGCGCGCAACACTTGATCCTGCACGTACCACCCTGTAAACGCCAGCAGAATTGTGATGGCGATAGAAGTTGAAAGCAGGATTTTCCACAGCAGCGAGGGATGGCGGAACTTGGAGAGCATCACTTCCTCGCGCCCGGATAAAAGACGCGGTCGTCCGCCGCGGGCGGGTAGTCTTTTCCATATTTGTCTTTATGCGAAGACGGCAGGTAGCCTGCTTCGGAAACGGTGATCGGCGGCAATTCGAGACCGCTCTTATCGATCTGGATGCGCCGCGAGAGGGTTCGCAACGTTTGCTCCGTCGCCCGCTCGTGGAAAAAATGCAGCTCATAATTCCCCGGTGGGAGATCGATCTGATATTTCCCGCCGCTATCTGTTCTTGTGAAATACGGCGTGTTGAGTACCAGGATCACCGCGCTCATCGCCGGATGGATGTTGCAGAAGACGCGAACGACGCCCGCTCGCGCGAATCGCACGGAGCGGCTTGTGCCCGGAGGATATAGGCCGACATCGAAGACTTGGCCGCTGTAACTCGAGAAGGCATTGTGAAAGATCGGGTCGAAGTTTGGAAAATCGACGATCGTGCCGGTCTGCACTGGAAGGGTGTGCGGCGCGAACGTCTTTTTCTTCTGGATCATTTGCGCGTGCTTTCCCGATAGGGCGGGAATGTCCTTCGAATCCAAAGATTCGGCGGAAATGACGACGCCTAAGTAATCCGCAGGCCTCCGCGCGGCGGCCCCGCCTAGTTGGACGCGGCCCGACAGCATGGCCGCGAACATAAAGCTGTTGCCGGAGAGGCTAAAACAGATAAGCCAGCGCCAGATCATAATGATTGTTCAGCCGGTTTCCAACGTCGATATAAGTTGTGCGCGTTTGCGAAAATTCGAGACTGGTGAGGAGATTTGGCGCGAGGCGGTAAATGAAATTTCCCGCATACACGAAGTTGCGCGCAATTCCGCCGAATTTGAGATCGGATTCCCGATCGCGCTGTTGGCCGCCATAAAAATGCACCGATAGCCTCCCGGTGGGAAATATCGCAATCTGCGCCCATCCGCCAAGACTATGTATCGGAATCGCTTTTCCCGTCGAGAGAATCACAAATCCCTGCCGCAGAGTTCCCAGATTTGCCAGGTTCTCTCCGCGAAACCAAGCGCCGGAGAATTCGATGAGCGACACGGGTTTTATCATCCAGTCGAGCGATGCCGCGCGCGACGGCACGGAAGTAGCCGCCACGTGCGTGGCGCTAAAGTGGAACCCCGGCGCGATCTCAAAACGGCGGACGCCCGCCGCGTGCCAGAACTCGAATCGCCCTTCATATCCGGGCCGCCAACGCTCGAGCGATTTGGCGAAAGCCACGGGCACATTCGCGTCCGCTTCACTCGTTTGATACACGGCGGCCTGAGCGCGCAAGCCGTTTCGTTCGCCGAGCGGGAATCGCTGCTCCAATCGAACTTGCGGCTGCCAGTCCCACAAATTGCCGGCGCCCGTCAATGGTGAGACGCCCACCTGCGCGAGAGAACTCGGTTCGCGCGGCGCGAGAATGGGCTTGTCTTGGCCCACCGTGAGTGTCGTGTTTTTCCAAGCGAGATCGACCGTCGCAACGCGAATGCGCAGCAGGTGATTGTCGGGCTCGGGCGTTCCGGCAAAGAAATCCATGTAAAGGGAGCCGCTCGCCTTGCCGCCGCCGGGAAGATCGGGGCCGCTAAATTTCAAGCCGAGAACCGTTTGACGGAACGATGCGCCGCTTGACGAAGAAGAGGGGTCGCGCCGCGCGGCGACCGGGTCCTGCGAAGTTCCGCTCGACTTTCCGTTTGCGAAAGCGTTGAACAGAAGCATTCCGGTAAGGGAGACCGGCATGCGCTGCGAGGCTTCCACCTTGGTCTGCGCGAGCTCCGCAGTGCGGCGCTCCTGCACCTGTAGCCGTTCATCGACGGCTTCGCTCGAAGGACCGGCGTTCCCGGCGACCGCGAGTTCCTGCCGCAAATCGCGGATTTCCTGAAGCAGCGCGCGGTTGTCTTGTTCTAATTTGTCGAGACGATTCGCGATTTTTTCGATGTCGGCGGCCGGCTGCGCCAGCGCGGCGAACGCCACCCACGAAAGTACAAATGTTATCCGAAAGATTGCGGTCGGCATGAGAGAAGTTGCTCCAATTTTCTGCGTACCTCGGCTGGCGAATACGGCTTGGCAAAGAAGGCGTCGGCGCCGCCGGCAAGCGCGCGCCCAGGCAAGCCCGGGTCGCTATCGCCGCTGATGATGAAAAACGGAAGCGCGGCAAAGTGAGGATCGGACCGGAGGCGGGCAAGCAAATCGAGTCCGCTCATTCCAGGGAGTTGGAGGTCCGCTACCACCGCGGAAACCAGGCAATCGCCGCCGGTAAGAATCTTCAGCGCGCCGCGGGCGGTGGAAGCGGCTCGAATCGCAATCTCCGGGATCTGTTCGAGTGCGATCCGCAGCGTCTCCGAGCAGGTGTCGCTATCCTCGATGATCAATACGGTTCTGGGCATGTTGCAACGTCACGGAAGGAAGCGATATCCGACCTTGTGGACCGTAATGAAATGCCTGGGAATATTCGGATCGGGTTCCAGTTTTTGGCGCAGGCGCACGACGTGCGCGTCGACGGTGCGCGTATTGGGATAGGACTCGTAGCCCCACACCGAATTCAGGATCATGTCGCGGGAAAGCGCGCGGTCGGGATTGTGCAGGAAGTAGGTGAGCAGGTTGTACTCCGCCGGAGTGAACTTCAGCTCTTCGTTCTTGCGTTTCACGATTCTTCTTTCCAGATCCACTTCAATATCGTCGAATGCGAGCACGCTGTGCTTGCCGGGGCCGGAGCGCCGGAGCACAGCCCGGATGCGGGCGAGCAGTTCGCGTGTTCCGAACGGCTTCACCACGTAATCGTCCGCGCCAATTTCGAGCAACAGCACCTTATCGACCTCATCCACGACTGCCGTTAGCACGATGATCGGAGTTTCGCAGCCGGAACTTCGCAACCGTTTGCAAACTTCCACGCCGCTGATCGCGGGAAGCCGCAGATCGACAAGGATCAGACTGGGATTCAACGCAAGCGCCCGGTCGAGGCCTGTCTTTCCATCGGCGGCTCCTTCGGCGCGGAAACCTTCGAGTTCCAGCATCACGGCGATGGTGTCGCGCAGGTTCTCGTCGTCGTCGATCATCAGGATCGTCTGCATGGCACCGCAATTTTAACGCAGAGGGCGAGGCGATCCGGGCGAAGCCGCCGCGCGGGATCGGCTCTTACAACACTTTTACAAGTCGATCACGACGGCGCCGGTGTTTACCAATCGTTTACAGTTCGATTGCGACTTCACCGGCCCTTGCGCCGCACTGTAGGAGCATGATCGGCATATTCTCCACGCGGATTCTAACGGTCGCAATCATGGGGCTCGCTTTAACTGCTCTCGCAACGAATGAAAAAGGACCGGCTCGAGAAGTAGCTCAGCCGCTCTCAATCGATCCGGTGCTCGATCCGCCGCCCGCAATCGCGGCTCTGATTCGGCGTTCCTGCGGCGACTGTCATTCGAATGCCACGCGGTGGCCGTGGTATGGGCGAATTCCACCGGGATCCTGGATGCTGCGAAACGAAATAGCGCGCGCCCGCCGAGCCGTCGATTTCTCCGAATGGCACACGAAGAACGGGCGATCTTCCGGGATTGCCATCGCAACATTCGCCGCCGCTTGCGCCGATGTGGAGTCCGGTAGAATGCCCCGCCCTCCGTATCTGCTCCTGCATCCAAAGGCACGCCTGCAAGCGCAAGATGTGGCTCGATTCTGTTCCTGGACGCGGTCGGAAACCGCGCGCGTGGCGCGTCCAGCCAAGCCTTAATCTATATAGTCGTAGGCCACCAGGGTCAGAAATTCGGGGAAGTTGGGGCTGGTCATCATCTCGCCGAAAAGGCGGGAAGCGAGTTCAAACTTGCCGGAGTGAATCTTGGACGCAACCTCTTGTTGAATGGTTTGCTGAATCAGCTCGGGAGTGACGGCGCGCCCGTCTTGCAATTTCGCGCCATGCCGGCCCCATTGCCACACCTGCGCGCGGGAGATTTCGGCGGTGGCGGCGTCTTCCATCAGGTTGTAGATGGGCACGGCGCCGCTGCCGCGCAGCC